>JBJOQB010000192.1:0-6779 GCA_046050125.1 Pseudomonadota bacterium | reverse complement strand
CTTGCCTTTTTTGCGAAATACTTGCCATAATATATTAATCCCTCTACTGCAGTTGTTTAACATGGATATAACACAATTATTAGAATTTTCAGTAAAAAATCAAGCCTCTGACTTACATTTATCCTCTGAATTATCGCCAATGGTACGTATTCATGGCGAAATACGTAAAATGAATTTAGACCCAATGAGTCCTGCTGAAGTATCTGGTCTAATTTTTGATATCATGAATGATAATCAACGTAAGATATTTCAAGAAAATTTAGAAATCGACTTTTCTTTTGAAATGCCGAATCTTGCGCGCTTTCGTGTTAATGCATTTTATCAAGATAGGGGTGCAGCTGCCGTTTTTAGGACGATTCCATCAAAAGTACTGAGTTTACAAGATTTAAAAGCACCAAAAACATTTGCAGATTTAGCCTTAAAACCAAGAGGTTTAGTTTTAGTAACGGGTCCTACAGGTAGCGGTAAATCAACTACATTAGCAGGAATTTTAAACCATTATAATGAACATGAGCAAGGTCATATTTTAACAATTGAAGACCCAATTGAGTTTGTACACCAATCTAAAAAAAGCTTAGTGAATCAACGTGAATTAGGCGTAAATACCCATAGCTTTGCAAATGCATTACGCTCAGCACTGCGTGAAGACCCTGATTTAATTTTAGTAGGTGAGTTACGTGATTTAGAAACCATTCGCCTAGCTTTAACTGCCGCTGAAACAGGGCATTTAGTTTTAGCAACATTACATACTAGTTCTGCAATTAAAACTGTTGACCGTATTATTGACGTATTTCCTGCTGCAGAAAAAGAGATGGTACGTTCCATGCTTTCCGAGTCATTGGAAGCTGTAATCGCTCAAACATTAATGAAAACTAAAGATGGTAATGGGCGTACAGCAATTCATGAAATTTTGCTTAGTACTCCAGCAGTTAAAAACTTAATTCGAGAAAATAAACTTGCGCAAATATATTCAATTATGCAAACGAGTCAAGGTTTAGGCATGCAAACACTAGATTATGCCTTAAGTGAAGCTGTAAAACGTAATTTAATTGTAAATAAAGATGCAAGAGTAATTGCAAAAAATCCTGATTTATTTAACTAACTAAAATAACCATTATTAATAAAAATGTCATTTAATCAAAATAAATTACATGATTTGTTAGCACAAATGCTAGAAAAAAAAGCATCTGATTTGCTAATCAATTCTAATTTTCCACCTGCCGTTAAAGTAGATGGGGAGTTAATTTTATTATCTGAATATCCATTAACCTCTCATGAGGCTAGGGAGCTTGTGCTAAGTTCGCTTAATGATAAAACTAGGTTTGAATTTAAGCGTACGCTTGAAGCAAATTTCTCATTGATATTTGAAGATTTAGGCAGGTTTCGTGTTTCTGCATTTATGCAACAAGGTATACCTGGTATGGTTATTCGTGCGACCAACTCATGTGTGCCTAGCTTTTATGATTTACATCTTCCTAGTGTGCTTGAAAACATCAGCTTATCAAAACGTGGAATTGTACTGGTTACAGGTGCAACAGGTAGCGGTAAAACTACCTCTTTAGCTGCTATGATTGATTATCGTAACACACATAGCCAAGGGCATATAATCAGTATTGAGGACCCTATTGAATTTAGCCACACAAGTAAAAAATGTATGCTAACTCAACGTGAAGTTGGTATGGATACACAAAGCTGGCATATCGCTTTAAAAAACACATTACGTCAAGCTCCTGATATGATAGTGCTTGGAGAAATTCGTGATAGAGAGACTATGGAGTACGCTATTCAGTATGCTGAAACAGGGCATTTATGCATAGCCACATTACATGCTAATAATGCAAACCAAGCGATTGACAGGGTACTAAGCTTTTTCCCACGAGACCAACAAAGGCAAGTATTAGTTGATTTATCACTAAATTTACGTGCTATTGTATCCCAACGTTTAATTAGAAAGCAAAATGGCGGACGTGTTCCAGCAGTTGAAGTAATGACAGGCACACCTTTAGTAGCTGATTTAATCTTTAAAGGCGAAATTCATGCTTTAAAAGATGCTATTAAAAGTTCTAAAGAACAAGGCATGATTTGCTTTGATGATGCCTTATTTGATTTATATGAAGGAGATAAAATCAGTTACGAAGAAGCATTAAAAAATGCCGATTCTGAAAATGATTTACGTTTAAAAATCAAATTACATAGCAAACGCTCACTTGATACTAAGCATATTGGTAACTTAAATACTAAATGGCAATTAGTTTAGTAGTTTTATACCATGTACAACTTAGATTTTTATTCAAAAGCCTTTATTTATAAGGAATGTAGACTATTATTTACATAAAATGTAAGGCTTGTTATACCTGCGAAGGCAGGTATCCAGAAACATAAACCATGGATTCCCACCTACGTGGGAATGACACAATTTGTGTATATTATCTAAACTACTTATTACTATCTCGCTTTGCTTGTTCTTCTTTGATTTCATTTTTAATTCCGCTAACAATTCCCGCAACTTCCATTAAGATATATCTAAATGCACCTTTATGTTTATCATTTATTATGGTATCTGCTGGTAATGCAAAGGTATCTTTAATAATTGAGCTTAAGTTTTTCTCATATTGCTCTTGTGTTAGATTATTAGCTTGCATATATGAAGTTCTAGCCCGAATAAATTTAGGCGTATATGAGCCAATTTTATCTATTTCTTTTTCATTAAGTTCGTTAGCCCTATCAATCAAGTAATTTTTATCTGTAGATAAATCTTTAATATATTGCATAACTACTTCTGATAATTTTTTACCTACAAAAGGATTATTACCTAGGTTAGGTTTCGGTTTTGCAACTTCATCTGTTTTTGATGATGTTTTTCCTTTTAGTGCATCTGTATCATCTTTTGATTTAGTTTTAGACGTATCTTTTTGCATTTCTTTCATAGGTGTAGAAACTGGGCTAGAATTAGGGGTTAGATTTGGAGTTGGTTTTGGTTGAGTAATTTCTTCCTCTTTATCCATTTCTTGTTTACCTAAGCTTGATTTGTCATCTTTATTGTCTAAGTTTCCCTTTTCATCAGCATCTTGTTCATTCTCCAATTTTTCTAAGTCATCTTTATTAATCAAACTTACAGATATTAAGAAATTATATGCATTTTTATGTTCTTGTGTAACAGGCTCTGAATCTCCTAATTGAAATATATTTTTGATGATGCCATCTAAATTAGATTTATATTCTGTTTCATTTAATTTTCTAAATGTCATATCTTTTTTAATGGCTTCAGCATTTATTGCACTAAATTGTGGATCTTTCATTTGATTTTCATCATAATTTGATGACATTGTTTCAATAAATTCGCTGGTACTATTAGTATCAAAGTCTGGATAATTTTTCTTTAAAGATTGTTTAATATTATCTATACTATCTAATAAAATAGCGTCAGCAAAACTATGTGTATTCATTCTACGATTCATTGGGCTATTGGCATAATTTCCTGCAGAACCGCCAGTTTTCATGCTATTCATAGCGGCGTCAAGATATGAAGGTTCTTGCTCCTCTTCAAAAACAGGCATTTGTGTTTTTTGTTGTGGAGGAATGCCACTGTTTTGCATACCATTATTACCCATATTATGTTGATGATGCATATTTGGGCTTTGATTTGTGTTTTGTGGTGGAGGTGGATTGTTATATGGATTATATTGATTACCACCATATTGAGGTTGTATATTATACATTGGCATCGGCATTTGAATTGGCATTTGATACATAGGCATCATCATTGGCGATGGTTGACGATTATTATGCCCATAGAACATGCTACCAACATTCTCGAATATGTTTTTAGACATATTCATAATGCTATCATTTAAGCTTTGCGTAGCACTACCATACATTAAACCAACATTTGGCATAAAGAAAGGCGATTGCATTGGCATCGGCATATATGGATTCTGCATTTGCATATATGGATTTGGATTTTGTGGCATGTAATTTTGCGGTTGCGGAGGTGTTTGTTGCTGATTTAACCTGTTAGTTAATTCATCAATTTTGCTTCCATACTGTGCTGTTGCATTACTTACAGCATGATTCACTGCATCATTTACTCTTTTATCTATGGTACTTAATGCATCTTTAAGCTGAGTTTTTAAATCTGCTAATTCGCCTTTTAATTCTTTATTCTGATTAGATAAATCTTGAATAGCTTTATCTTTATGTGCTAATTTTGCTTTAAGGTTGGCTATTTCTTGCTGTTCAGGAGTAAGTGTTTCTTTTGGTTTTGCTACATCTACTAATGGTTGAAATGAAGTATCTTCAAAATCTCTATCATGATACCCACTATCTTGTAAACCAGAAAATGCTGCCATTAAAGAAGAAATATCTAAATCTTCATTATTATTTGGTTTATATATTGGAGTTGATGCACCTGAAGCATGCTGAGATAAAGAGCCTGTTTGTTGCTTTTTCTTAGCTGAAGTAGGAGGAGCTATATCTTGATGATTAGTAATTCTTGGCGGTGTTGATGAACCGATTTTATTATCTGGTGGCATTTAAATACTCCTCATTTTCATAAATTATATATAAATTATTACATAGTATAGTATATGGGTTTACCCTATGAAACTTATATTTTTAGAATTGAATACATCTACAATCATATTCTTAACTATATTTCATAATAAAGTTATTTTTATCTTATATTTAGCTTAGTTATAAATATATTATATACATAAAATTTATTAATATAAAATTATTTACATCATTTTATGTAAATTTGCATAATGTGAATTTTGTGTTAAAAGCTCTTGATGTGTACCTTGTTCAACAATTTGTGCATTATGCATCACTACGATATTATCTGCATTTGTAATTGTGTGTAATCTGTGTGCAACACTAATGATAGTTTTTGACTGCATAAGCTTAGCTAAAGCAAGTTGTACTTGCTCCTCACTTTGAGCATCTAATGCACTTGTAGCTTCATCTAAGATAATTATTGGAGCATTTTTATAAAAAGCTCGAGCAAGGCTCAACCTTTGACGTTGTCCACCTGATAACTTTGAGCCACTATCACCAATTATTGTATTAATTCCGTCTGGCAATGTTTGTACAAAATCAAATAAATATGCTTGTTTTAATGCAAAATTAATGCGTTCTATATTTTTATCAGTTTTTATATCTGCATTTGATTCAATTTCTTCATATCCACCATAAGCAATATTATCTGCAATACTACGGTTAAATATGCATATTTCTTGCCCAATATATGCAATGTATTCACGTAAATTTTGAATATCAATATCTTTTATATTAATTTTATGTTCTAGTGTATATTCCTCATTATCTGTAGTTAAATTATGCTTTTTATAAGTATTTATATTAATTTCGCCATAAGCAGGCTCAACAAATCCTAATAGCACTTGTAATAAAGTAGATTTACCACTGCCTGAAACTCCTACAATTGCAGTATGTTTAGATACAGGTATCTTTAAGCTTAAATTATTGATTGCTATCGCATCGCCATATTTAACCGTTAAATGATTAATATCAATACTTACTCCAATATCTTTATTACTTATATCAAATGTGTTATTACTTTCTTGTTTTTTATTATCATTATGACGGATTAATTTATTTTGTTGCTCATTTGGCAATTCTAAAATTTTGAATATATGTTCGCATGCATTCAAACTACGTTGTAAAGGTTGATGTACATCTGCTAGCCTTTTTAAGGGCGAAATAATTAACAACATACCCATAATAAAAGATGTAAACTCGCCCACTGTAGTACCATGCTGACTTGCTTGAAAAACAGCTACACCAATTACAACAGCTAAAGCAATTGAAGCAAGCATTTGCGTAATTGGCTGATTTAAGCCGCCTGCAATTGCAATTTTCATGGAAAATCTTTCCAAATTTTGACTTAAATCATGAAATTTAGAATTTTCATAAGCTTGTGCATTATATGATTTAACTATTTTAATATTTTTAAATACTTGCTCAACTTGGTAAGCACTATCATTAGTAAATTCATGCTGTAATTTATTTAATTTCTTTAAGCGTTTTTTGATAGCATTAACCATTAAGGCAATTGGCGGAAGAATAATTGACACAACTAAAGCTAATTGCCAATTAATCCACAGAAGATAAGATAATAATACAATTAATGTAATACTATCTCTGACTATTGTCATTAAAACATTAGATAATGTACCTAAAATTTGTAATACTTCAAAAATCACAATATTGATTAAACTAGCACTTTGGTATTCGGCTATGCTTTGCATCGGTGCATATGTAATGTGATTAAACATATTGCAACGTAAATTATGAGCAATTCTTTGGGAAATAAAACTCGTATAATATTGACTACCAAAATGCCCAATTGCTCTAAAAAAAGCTAAGCCAATAATCATCAAAGGTAATTCAAACATAGTAGATGAAGTGTGATTATTAAACCCTTTATCTAATAAATCCTTCACAATTTTTGGAATTAAACCCTCACTTACCGCTACTATAGCCATACATACAACTGAAAGAATAAATTTGTATTTATGTGGCTTTAATAAAGACAAGATTTTTGAAATATAAGGATTAATTACCATAATTATTGTTATTCATAAAAACATCTATGTGCAAAGAGTATAACACACATTATGTATAGTATTTATAAATATCTTTTGCGTAATTATATAGAAAAAAGCTGTAAATAATGAATATAACTAAACTATAATAACTTGGTCTATTTATTTACTAGAAATATCTAATATGCATAGAGATACCATTATAAATTGTATATT
>JBJOQB010000191.1:0-7738 GCA_046050125.1 Pseudomonadota bacterium | reverse complement strand
TGCTTTTAGAATTTCGGCTCTATCTCTTCCCATTGCTTATCTGTTACGTCTGTTGGATACATCTTTTACTCTTACTATTTTTTTCTAGTTTACATTATTTATATGCGGACAGATACTATATACAAAATGGTTATGCATTTAAGAGCATTGATTTTCAAGATATTGGTAAATATGGAGTATTAAAAATTAAGAATATATCTAATAATTCTGTAGATATATCAAATACTCAATTTATTTCAGAAAAATTATCACAATCAATTGATGCTAAATTTAATGTAGTGGAAAGTGATTTATTAATTGCAATGACAGGTGCTGAAGTTGGCAAAATTGGAATTGTTCCATATACTTCAAATACACTATTTTTAAATCAAAGGGTTGGCTCATTTAAAGAGAAAGTCAATTTTTCTAAATGGTTTAGTTACTTTATACTATCAACAGATGAATATCAAAGTATTATAAATAGTTCTGCAAGTGGTAGTGCTCAGCCTAATATTAGTGCTACACAAATTGAAAATATAGAATTATTATTACCATGTAATGATTTGATAGAGATGTTTGGTAATTATGTTAATGTATTAATACAAAAAATTCTTTATAACACCCAACAAATCCAAACCCTCACTAAACTACGTGATAGCCTACTACCAAAGCTAATTAGTGGTAAAATTCTTGTATAATATGTAAAATATCACTATAATATTAATATCAATATTGATATTAATATTATGCAAGTTTTAATTCATTTACCAGACCACATTGCTAATCGTTTTAAACAGGCTATACCAGCTAAAAGACGTAGTGCTTTTGTATGTGAGCTTTTAGAAAATAATTTACCTGATTTAGATGATGAATTGTATAATTTAGCTATTCTTGCTAACCAAAGTGATAGCCAAAATTCACAAGATTTAATATCTGATACTTCAGTATATGATGGTTTAGATGATGAAGATTTTGATTTAGAAAAATTGAATAAATTATGCAAATAAATATAAACAGAGGCGATATATTCTGGGCAAATCTTAATCCTACAGTTGGTAGTGAAATCAATAAATTAAGACCAGTTGCTATACTTTCCGTAAATTCTCTCAACAAAGCGCGTAATACTGTAATAATTATTCCACTCTCAACATCAGCTAAAGAAGTAAAATTCATTAATGTTGGTTTAACTGGTGGTAGTATTGCAAGATGCGACCAAATACGTACTATTGATAAATCTAGACTAAAAAATAAATTAGGAGAATTATATCAATCAGATTTAGAAAAAATATCTCAAGCTATAAAAGTAATATTAGGTTTATGATATATAAAGTTGCAAAAGGTTGCATTATGTTGTAATATGAAACAAGCATAAGGAGTAATTTATGGCAACAGCAATCAAAATATCAGATGAGCTAGTAGGATTGGCAAGAATACACGCAAGTGTAGAACATCGTTCAGTTACAAAACAAATTGAGTACTGGGCAAAGCTTGGCAAAGCTGTTGAAGATAATCCTGATTTACCCATAGAATTTATCAAAAATACTTTATTGGGTTTAGAGCAACACAAGCAAGGGCAAGCTACAGATTATGAATTCAATTAAGATAAAATCTAGCCCTACATTTACCAAAATTGCTAAAAAACTTCATGCCAAACATAAAGCAATTTTAGATGAAAATATCCTTGCTATAGCAAAAAATCCACATATAGGCACTGAAAAAAAAGGCGATTTAGTAGGTGTTTTCGTACATAAATTTAAAATTAATAAGCAACAATATCTATTAGCTTATATATTAATCCCTAGTAAGAATTTAGTAGAAGAAATAGTTTTAATTAGCTTGGGTTCTCACGAAAATTTTTATGATAATTTAAAGTAGTAATACAATTCCATGTCAAATATTAACGAAAACACCATTGAACAAGATGCAATAAATCTATTACAAAACCTTGGTTATGCTTATAAATTAGGCTCAAAAATTGAAAAAGAAGAAAGAGAATCTACCGCCGAAGTTGTACTAAAAGAAAGCCTAAGCCAAGCAATTAGTAGATTAAATCCACATGCAAGCTATCAAGCAAAAGATGATGCTATCAAAAAAATTCTACGTTTGGATAGTTTAGATTTAAATGCAAGTAATCAAATATTACACAAATATTTAACTAATGGTGTAGATGTAGAAATCAGAACAGAACACGGCATGCGAGGCGATAAAATTTATCTAATTGATTTTAATAATCCAAATAATAATCAATTTTTAGCCGTAAACCAATTTACCATTATTCAGAATAATCAAGAAAAACGACTTGATATTATATTATTTGTGAATGGTTTACCTTTAGTTGTAATAGAGCTAAAAAATGCATTCAATGAAAATGCAACTTTAGGCATGGCATATAATCAATTACAAGATTATAAACAAACTATATCAGATTTATTTATATACAATTCTTTTTGTATAATTAGCGATGGATTAGACGCAAAGTATGGAACAATAACCAGTCAATTTAACCGTTTTATGCAATGGCATAATTTGGATAATCCAAATTACATATCTGCTATTCAATTAGAAATCATGCTGAATAGTATGTGTAATAAACATACTTTACTTGATATGATTAGGCATTTTATTGTATTTGAAAAAGATAATAATAAAACCCTCAAAAAAATCTCTGCCTATCATCAGTACTACGCTGTACAAAAAGCCGTTAAAAGTACAGTAAATGCAATTAATGCAGATAAAAGAATAGGCGTAGTATGGCATACGCAAGGGAGTGGCAAAAGTTTAAGCATGGTATTTTATGCAGGCAAGTTAGCCATTGAGCCAAGTTTACACAATCCAACTTTAATTGTTCTAACCGACCGCAACGACCTTGATGACCAATTGTATACTACTTTTAGCAATTGCAAGCAATTATTACGACAATCACCAAAGCAAGCACAAAATAGAACAGATTTAAAAAATTTACTGAATATCGCTTCAGGTGGAATTATTTTTACTACTATTCAAAAATTTGATAAAGCAGAAGAATTTATAAGCGATAGAAAAAATATAATTGTCATAGCTGATGAAGCACATCGTAGTCAATATGATTTTATTGATGGGTTTGCTAAAAACTTACGAGATGCATTGCCTAATGCTGCATTTATTGGGTTTACAGGCACACCAATTGAAAGTACAGATAAAAACACTAGAGCTGTATTTGGCGATTACATCGATGTTTACGACATTCAACAAGCAGTAAAAGATAAAGCCACTGTGCCAATTTACTACGAAGGGCGTTTAGCACAAATTTACTTTAATGAGCAAGAAAAAATCAAGCTGGATAATGAATTTGAAGAGCTAACCGAAAGCGAAGAGCAATCCAATAAAAAACTCAAAGCCAAATGGGCGAGGTTAGAGGCAATAATTGGCAATCCTAGCCGTATTGAAAACATAGCCAAAGATTTAGTTTATCATTTTGAACAAAGAACTTCGATTTTACATGGTAAAGCTATGGTTGTTTGTATGAGTAGGCGTATATGTGTTGATTTATACAATGCAATTATAAAATTAAAGCCAGATTGGCATAGTAGCGATGATGCACAAGGAGCTATCAAAGTTATTATGACAGGTTCTAAAAATGATGAACTTGTAATGCAACCTCACATTAGAGATAAATTTGCAAGAGATAATATAGCAAAAAGGCTAAAAGACCCCAGCGACCCATTAAAAATCGTAATCGTGCGTGATATGTGGCTTACAGGTTTTGATGCACCATGCTTACATACCTTATATGTAGATAAACCGATGCAAGGGCATAATTTAATGCAGGCAATTGCTCGTGTAAATCGTGTTTTTAGTGAATATAAATCAGGTGGATTAGTTGTTGATTACATCGGCATAGCCCAAGAATTAAAATATGCATTAATGCAATATACAAACAGTGGCGGTAAAGGCGAAGTAACCCTTGACCAAGAATTGGCTGTGGCTAAAATGCTTGAGTTTTATGAGGCTATTGAATCTCAGTTAAGGCATTTTGATTGGAAAAAATATTTTATCTTGGATAATAATCAAAAGCTACGTTATATCCAAGTGATAATGGATTATATTTATAGTCAAGAAAATGGCGAACAAAGTTTTATTGATAATTTAAATAATTTACTCAAAGCATTTGCATTATCTGTACCGCATGAAAAAGCACTCAAAATCAGTGATGATATTGCTTTATTCCAATTAATAAAAACAAGAATTAATAAAATTTCAGATAGAAATGAAAATATCGCTGTAGATGTAAGCATGGATACAGCCATAAAACAAATATTATCCAAAGCAATTGTAAGCCAAGATATTGTAGATATTTTTGATGCTGCGGGTATAAAAAAGCCTGATATTCAAATTTTAGATGATAAATTTCTAGAAGAAGTAAAAAATCTACCACAAAAAAACTTAGCCGTAGAATTACTCAAAAGATTACTAAAAAAAGAAATTAAGCAACGCACAAAAGTAAATTTAGTTGAGGGTAAAAAGTTCTCACAAATGCTAGAAGACAGTATCAATAGATATCATAATAAAATGGTGGATACAGTAGAATTTTTAGAGGAAATATTAATCCCATTTGCACGACAAATTAAAGAATCAGAACGCAGGGGCGAAGCTTTAGGCTTAGATTATAGGGAATATGCTTTTTATACAGCACTTGAAACAAGTAACAGTGCAGTTGCAGTTTTGGGAGATGACATACTAAAACATATTTCCCAAGATTTATTAAACACAGTAAGAAATAGTGCTACAGTAGATTGGATAACTAAAGACAGCGTACAAGCAGATTTAAGAAGAAATATCCGTAGAATATTAAATAAATATGGTTATCCACCTGATTTGCAAGATAATGCAGTGAATACTGTGCTAGAGCAAGCAAAATTGCTAGCACAAAATATAATAGCTAAACCATAAAAATAGGCTAAAAACATGTTAAACATCGACAAATTAATTCAAAATATAGATGATTTTGTAAGAATAATCCACAATATTCCAACTGAAAAAAGTGTAAATATTCATCATAGCCATAATAATATTGTGAATCAAAAATTAAACATTACCGATAATGAAATTAGTAATTTTGACCATAATTTAAGCCAAAAAGAAAAACAGCATAGTGCTGGATTAATGAGAATTAATCATGTAGGCGAAATTTGTGCTCAAGCATTATATAAAGGGCAACAATTTGGTGTCAAAAATCACAATGTTAAGCATTTTTTAAAAACCGCAGAGCAGGAAGAAATTGAACATCTTGATTTATGCTATGCCCGATTACAGCATTTAAATTCACATACAAGCTATTTAAACCCATTATGGTATGCGGGAGCATTTGTATTAGGAGCTGTAGCTAGTAAAGTAAGCGATGCTACAAGTTTAGCTTTTGTTGTGGAAACTGAAAAGCAAGTCGAGGCACATTTAAATAGCCATCTATTAAAATTACCGCAAAATGATATTGTTTCAAGAAAAATAGTAGAAAAAATGGCAGAAGACGAAGCAGAACACGCACATCAAGCAGAGCATATTGGTGCAAATGTGTTGCCAGCTCCAGTTGCTTATATGATGAAAGGTATGGCAAAAGTTATGACTACAGTTGCTTATTATATTTAGAGCTGAGAAGAAATAATTATAATTTATAGTAAAGATATAAATAAGCATAAAGTAAAAAAGCCTACTTAGTTATCAACTAAACAGGCTTAATTTATAAATTTAATTATAAATATTTTATTCAAATAAATATTATACTAAACATTTCTTATGGCGGATATGATGTTCAAATTCAGCCCGGTAATGTTTTAACATACCACGAACAGGCATTGCAGCAGCATCGCCTAAAGCACAAATTGTACGACCTTGGATATTGCCAGCAATTTCATTTAATAATTCTAAATCTTCTTCTCTTCCCTCGCCTTTTTCGATACGATTAACAATACGCCATAACCAACCTGTACCTTCACGGCATGGAGTGCATTGTCCGCAAGATTCTTCATAATAAAAGTAAGATAAGCGTAATAATGATTTAACCATACAACGAGTATTATTCATTACAATAACTGCACCAGAACCCAGCATTGAGCCACCTTCTTTAGCAATTGAATCATAATCCATTGTTAATTTCATCATGATTTCAGCAGGAATTACAGGAGAAGAAGACCCCCCCGGAATTACAGCCTTTAATGGTACATTATCACGCATACCGCCTGCCAATTCTAATAATTCGCTAAATGGTGTGCCTAATGGAATTTCATAATTCCCAGGGTATTTCACATCGCCAGATACAGAAAATATCTTAGTTCCGCCATTATTAGGTTTGCCTAAGTTCGCATACTCTTCGCCACCCATCGCTAAAATAAATGGAACAGTTGCAAATGTTTCTGTATTATTAATCGTTGTTGGCTTTCCATATAAACCAAAGCTTGCAGGAAATGGCGGTTTAAACCTTGGTTGTCCTTTTTTGCCTTCTAGCGATTCTAGTAAAGCAGTTTCCTCGCCACAAATGTAAGCACCATAACCATGATGAGCATATAAATCAAAAGTGAAATTTGAACCCATGATATTTTTACCAAGATAGCCTTTATCTCTAGCTTGTTGTAATGCTTCTTCAAATCGTTTGTATTCAGCCCAAATTTCGCCATGGATATAGTTGTAACCCACATCAATACCCATAGTGTAACCAGCAATAATCATGCCTTCAATAATTGAATGCGGATTGTAGCGAATTAAATCTCTATCTTTAAATGTACCAGGCTCGCCTTCATCTGAATTGCATACTAAGTACTTTTGCCCAGGTAAATTACGTGGCATAAAGCTCCACTTTAAACCTGTTGGAAATCCAGCACCGCCACGCCCACGTAAGCCAGAAGATTTCATAATAGCAATAATATCATCTTGTGGGGTTTTATTTTCTAGAATCTTTCTTAGTTGGGCATAGCCACCTCTTTGCTCGTAGCTATCTATGTCCCAATTATTTCCATCTAAATTAGCCAATAATATAGGCTTAATATGTCTTTGGTGTAAGCAAGTCATGTTATTCTCTTAAAATAAAAATTGCGAATATTTATAAATTTAGTTTACGAATTTTTAAGTTCAGTAATTAAACCATCTAGCTTATCATTTTTCATAAAGCTACACATACGCTCATTATTTACCAGCATTACAGGTGCATCTCCACAAGCTCCCATGCATTCGCCTTCTTTTAATGTGAAAGTATTGCAAGGTGTAGTTTGCCCAAAATCAATGCCTAGCTTTTGTTTTAAGTAATCGGCAGCTTCATCTCCACCAGATAATGCACATGGTAAATTAGTACATACTGTAAGCTTATATTTACCCACAGGAGAATTATCGTACATATTGTAGAAAGTCGATACTTCTTGCACCCAAATTGCAGGCATTCTTAAATATTCTGCAAGAAATTCAATTACTTCAGGAGAAACATATCCAATTTCATTTTGTGCGATTGCAAGAGCAGACATAACAGCAGATTGCCTTTGCTCATTTGGATATTTTGCAATTTCTATATCAATTTGTTTTAAAGATTGAGGAGATAACATAGATTATAATTATTTATGCAGCTGATAGAATATTGTAACATATTTTTTATTATGCATATAGATATAGCTTATTCTACATAAATTTGAGTAATTGTATAATTTATCTTTTATTTTTCATTTAGTTTTTGTATGCTAGATAATATGTAAAATTAATTAAATATAACTTAAAAACTTAAGTGATATAGTAATTTGTATTA
>JBJOQB010000190.1:0-3964 GCA_046050125.1 Pseudomonadota bacterium | reverse complement strand
TACTGGATTAAGCAAAAAATAAATTAAAAATTATAAAAAAGGTAAATATGTCAGATTCAAAACAAATAAAAGGTATGCAAACTGATTATGGTAATAAAATTGGTTTGTATAGTGATAAAACAGAAAGTTTTATAACCTAGGGTTAAAAATGATAAAAAGATTGAGTAAGCTAAAAAATAAAATCTATTCCACAATAGCAATAGGTCATGCATTAGCCATTAATACAGTTTATGCCCAAGAACTATCAGGCGAAGATGACACAGCAATAATTAATGCTTTAAAGTGGATGTTAAAAGTAGGCGGTTGGATTTCTATAGTTTTATTCATCATAGGTGTTCTTACATATCTTGGTATGGATAGCGGAAATTCTAAAAACGTTATTATGACAATTCTAACATTTGCTTTTAGCATTATTTTAGTAGGCTGGGCGGTTAATTTATTTGATAATAAAATGGACGCAATTAGCAATCAAATATTTAATTAAGTCTTAGCATGCATATACCTATTCATAAATCATTAATACATAAGCAATTGGTTCTAGGTGCTGAAAAGAATGCACTAAAATATCTAAGTGCATTTGTATGCATTCTAATAATTCCTAATCTACTAAGATTATGGGAGTTTCCTTTATTTTCATGTATAGGGATATTATTTGCTCTAGTCTTTTGGGTATTAGGCTTATGGTTTTTAAGAATGCTTGCAAGACGTGATAAACAATTTTTTGCAATATTTTTTCGTTCATTAAGATACCAAAGATTATATTCATCAAAAACAAATAATAATTTTAAGCACAAATGGCGTTGGCACAGAAATTGGAATAGCTAAATGTTTTTCAAAAATAAAATACAACAAAGAAAACAAGGTTTAGACCAACTACTAAACTTTTCTATCTTAATTGAAGACAATATTATCCTAAATAAAGATGGTTCTTTAATGAGTGGTTTTTACTATACTGCTTCTGATGTATCCAACATTTCCAAACAAGAGGCACACAATATCGTAGAAAAGATTAATCAAGCATCAAAAATTCTTACAGAAGGATTTACAATATACTTTGATGTAATCAGATTTGCTTCTAATAACTATTCAAAATCAGAAGAAAATCATTTTCCTGATGCAGTAAGTCAAGCAATAGATGAAGAAAGACGCAGGCAATTCCAGCAAGAAAATTCCCACTTTGAAAGTAAGTATATAATCATTATTTGCTATCATCAACATCAAAAATACATGGATAACTTAGATAAATGGTTATTTAGTAATGTTGAAGAAAAAAGCAATTTTGGTAAAGTTTTATTAAAGTTTAAAAATATCACAGAAGAATTTACTAAACTTCTATCTTACACGATTAAAATAAGCCCTATGAAAACCACTATAAGCGAACAAGGGTACGTGCAAGATGAATTATGTAATTATCTGCATAGCTCACTAACTGGAGAAACTAAAAGGCTAAAACTATCTCAACCAATGATAGATTTAGATTTACGTTTATGTAACCGTGATTTTATTGCTGGTAATATTTGTAAAATGGGCAATAAATATATTCAAACGATTTCTATTACTGATTTCCCTGATGCAACCTATGCAAATATTTTGAATGCATTAGACATGATAAATATTCCATACAGGTGGTCTACAAGATTTATGTTTGTAGACAAAATAAAAAGTGAAAGCATACTAGAGAAAAAAGAAAAAAGTTGGGACGAAGCCATATACACGTATAAAGACATGCTAAGCGGTAAAATGGGCATGTCTATGGGTAAGCCTAACCGACATGCATTAAACATGAGCTATGACGCTAATATCGCCTTAAATGAGGATAGAAGTGGAATAACTAAATACGGATACTACACAACAACTATAATTGTGATGCATGAAGATGTAGAAGTTGTAAAATCAAATGCAAAATTTATCGCAGAAGTTATAGAAAGCTCAAATTTTGATGCATATGTTGAAGGTATAAATACAGCAGATGCATTTTTTAGTACCATTGCAGGACATATTCACTGCAATAAACGTAAGACACCAATAAACACATTAAACCTTGCTAGCTTAATTCAAACCTCATCAGTATATTGTGGCGAAGAATATGCACCTAATCCATTTCTACCGCCAAATAGCCCACCACTAGCATATGCTAGGACTAATGGTTCTAATCCATATAGATTAAATCTACATGTTAGAGATGTAGGAGTAACAATTATAGTAGGTCCTATAGGTAATGGTAAAAGTACACTTTTAGCGTTTCTACTTGCACAATATTTACGTTATCCAAATGCTAAGATATTTATTTTTGACAAAAAAGAAAGCTTATATGCACTTACAAAATCAGTAAATGGCATTCATTACTATTTAGGAAAAGATGAAATGTCTTTATGTCCGCTAGCTTTAGTGAAAGATACAGAAAGCTTATCATGGGCAGTAAATTACTTGGTTAGTATTATTGAAATGCAGGGGCAAACTGTAAATGCATCTCAAAAACATATATTAATGCTAGCAGTTCAAGCAATTGAGAAACAGGCAAATAAAAGTTTAAGTGCATTATTATCATTAATTCAAGATGAAAATTTAAAATTTGCATTAAGACAATATACAAAATCAGGTACTTTAGGAACATTACTAGACGGTAATGAGAATATTCTAAATCAAGGCAGTATAACTACATTTGAATTAGACAGCCTACTAAAAATGGGCGAAAAAAATGTAGTTGCAGTGCTTGGATACTTATTTTACTACATTGAAAGTAAATTAGACGGAAGCCCAACTGTAATTGCTTTAGAAGAAGTATGGCTAGTCATGTTACGTAATTTCTTTAAAGAAAAATTTACAGAATGGCTAGTAACTCTACGAAAACAAAATTGTATCGTAGTTTTTACTTGTCAAAATTTAGCACAATTATATCAAACTGATAGCAGTACATTATCAGCTATTATAGACAGCACAGCTACTAAAATTTTCTTACCAAATAAAGAAGCAGGGCAAAAAGGCACATTAGAAAGAGCAGGCAACTACGAATTATATAAAATGTTTGGACTTAATGACCATGAAATAACGCATATTATTAGCAAAGCTATACCCAAGAGAGATTATTATATTAAACAAGAACATGGCTCAAGATTAGTACAATTTGATTTTGGAGCAACTACCTTAAAATATTGTGGAATTTCAGGCACTGATGAAGTAGCAGAATTTAAAAGACAAGAACAACAATTAACGAAGGAATTAATATGCCAGTATTAGCAATGTTTTATGGGATTATTATACGAATGTATGTGTTAGATAATAAGCACCACAATTTACCACATTTTCATGCTAAATATGCAGAATTTGAGGCTTTAATTAGTATATTAGAAGGCGAAGTATTAGCAGGAAGCTTACCAAGAAAGCAATTGCGTTTAGTGCAAGCATGGATTGAATTACACCAAGATGAGCTTATGGCGAATTGGGAATTAGCTATAAGTGGAGAACACCCTTATAAAATTTCAGCTTTACAATTGTGAGAGGGCTAAAAATATGTACTGGGATACACTTTTAGTAAAACCATTAGCAGATTATAAAATCTACGTTGAAATAGCAAACGGTCAAAAAGGTATTTTTGATTTAACACCATATTTAAATCATGGAATTTTTTCGGAGCTAAAAAATATAGATTATTTTAATCAGGTACATATTTTGTATGGTGCGGTTACATGGGCAAATGGACAAGATATAGAACCGCAAACTTTATTAGAAAATTTACAAAAAGTTGAGCATATTAAAATATTAAATGTTACAGCAATTGATAATTATAAATTGAAAGTCTATTTTGATAATAAATGCAGTAAAACTTATGATGTATCAAAATTATGGGATTGCCCACATAAGTTTATGATATAATAAATGTTTTATTAAGATGAAGATAATATGTAAAAGATGTGGAGATGATAAAAGTGTAAGATATGGATACTCTAAGAGAAAGAATGGAGAA
>JBJOQB010000189.1:0-16513 GCA_046050125.1 Pseudomonadota bacterium | reverse complement strand
ATAGTAAGCCAAAAGATATATCTAAAAATAGTAAACAAAATCAAAATTTATCTAATGCAAATCATATTAGTGCTGCTAGTAAGCCTGAATATATATTATGTAATGATATTTCAGTACATATAGGTGCAGGTGTTAATGGATTAATGTCAGCAATATTAGGTGCATTAAATGTTCCAAATAGACCTCATTTAGTGCCAGACAAAAGGGCTTTAGGAGATATTTCTTCTAGACATCAAATTATTGCAGTAACTGTAGATTCAATGGAAATTATTGAGAAAGCAATAAGATTGTGTGGATTAGATAAAAGAGAATTATTAGATGATAAAATTCAAAAACTTGATTTAAGATTTAGTGATGATAGGCAACATCTTACTACTTTATGTATGCATGCAAATGATAAACAATTTTCAAATGTTTTATCTCAACATGCTTATTTCATTGAAATAGGAGAGTTACAAGATGTATTATTAGCTTTATGCAATAAATTGCAAAATATTAGCATATTAGCTAACACATCATTTCATTTAGATGATATTCATTCTAGAAAACTTACACTTAAAAATAGTAGTAATGGTAAAACACTCAAAATTATTCCTGCTTTCATAAATTTAGCAACAGGCAAGCCAAAAGATACGCATGATCCATTAAATGCTGGAATGCAAACATCGTATAATCCGTATAATCCATCTTCAAAATTAAGAGATATGAATTTGCTTGTAATGCAATTAAAAGCAAAAGATAGTTCTAAATATGCAAATATTGATGGGAAACCTTGTTTTATTACTGAAGCAAATGAACATAAATTTGGTTTACAAGGAACTAAAGAAAGGTTATTTTTAGCAGGATTAAATGTACCAAGTAAAGATGAAAAAGGTAATCGTTTTACAAGATATCAGTTAAATATACAATTGCCAACTTATGAAGGTAATAGCTTAACTAAAGAGGAAGATACACAAGCTATTGTTTTAGCTAGTATTAATGAATATTTTGGCTCATCATTTAGAAGTTTAAGCGATGTTGAGCAAGATTTTGATGCACTTCCTTTATTTAGAGGAAAGGCAAAAGAAAATAATGAATTAAAACAAAAATTTGGTAATGTATTAAAATATGCAATTCCTATTTCTGCACAAAATCACATTATGCCATCTCCAATTATAGCAGATGGTGTTGTTGGAACAGGAGATTGGTTTATTGCCTCAACTCCATTAGGGGCATACGGGGCAAATGCTGCGGTATTACATGCTGTAGCTGTAGCAAAATTTGAAGAAGCTACATTTGACCATAATAAAGGTTTAATTTCTGATGATGAATTTGAGGAAGAGAAAGAAATATTTGAAGCAACTGTAGGAATTAGCTCAATGGAGTGGTTAAACAGAAGCTCTAGGACAATGAAAGAGTACAATACTAATAAATAAAATACTATAACTAATTTGAAGACAGTTAATATTTAGTTATAATACTAAATTATTCTTTATTATTTTTACGTTATGACAATTATGCCAAATATAGATATTGATAATTCTAATGAATTTAGCAGTAGTTATGATGAAAATGAAGCACATATTTTACTAGCTCAGCCAAGAGGGTTTTGTGCTGGTGTTGATAGAGCAATTGAAATAGTAGAGAGGGCATTAGTAAAATTTGGTACACCAATTTATGTAAGGCACGAAATTGTTCATAACCGATACGTAGTAGAAAATCTTATAAAAAAAGGTGTGATATTCATAGAGGAATTGCATGAAGTTCCCGCTGGTGCAACATTAATTTTTTCAGCACACGGAGTATCAAAGGCTGTAAGAGCAGAAGCTCAAGCTAGAGAGCTAAATTTATTTGATGCAACATGCCCATTAGTAACAAAGGTGCATGTAGAAGTGAATAAGATGGTACAACAAGAGTGCCACATACTAATGATAGGGCATAAAGGACACCCAGAAGTTGAAGGCACAATGGGGCAAGTAGACCCAAGCCAAATAACTCTAATACAAAATGTAGATGATGTTAATAGTTTAGTCTTTGATGTAGATACTAAACTTGCTTATGTAACACAAACTACATTATCTGTTGATGAAACTAAAAGCATAATTAATGCACTAAAGCAGAAATTTAATAATATAATTGAGCCTAAAAAACAAGATATTTGTTATGCAACACAAAATAGGCAAGATGCAGTTAAAATCATGTTGCCACAGGTTGATATAGTAATAGTTGTAGGCAGTAAGAATAGTTCTAATTCAAGCCGTCTTTTAGAAATTGCAAAGATGAATAATTTAGATGCTTACATGGTAGATAATGCAAATCAAATCCAAAAAGAATGGTTTAATGGTAAAAAGCGTATAGGAATTACTGCAGGTGCATCAGCTCCTGAAGAATTAGCTCAGTCCATAATATTTCAAATAAAAGAATTTGGAATAAAAAATGTAAGGCTTATGGACGGAATATCTGAAAATATGATATTTCCTTTACCAAAAGGACTATAGCATATGCAGAATTTATACCAAAAAATTGTTGAGCAAATATATGATGAATTAAAAGAAAATTTACATCATGGTAAGCCAGCAAATTATATACCAGAATTAGCTAATGTAAATCAACATCAATTTGGTATTGCAATAGCAACAATAGATGGAAATGTGTACAGTGCTGGTCAAGCACAAATTCCATTTTCTATACAAAGCATATCAAAAGTATTTGCTTTAAGTTTGGCGTTTGAAAGAATGGGAGAATCATTATGGACAAGGGTAAGAAAAGAGCCATCAGGTAATGCTTTTAATTCTTTAGTTCAATTAGAATATGAAAAAGGGATACCAAGAAACCCATTTATAAATGCAGGTGCAATTTTAGTTACTGATATACTATGCAGTCGTTTTGTGCAACCTGAATTTTCAGTTTTACAATTAGTACGGAAATTAGCACAAAATCCAGATATTGACTATAACATGAAAGTAGCAAAATCTGAGTTACAACATGCACATAGGAATTTATCTATTGCACACTTAATGAAAAGTTTTGGCAATTTAGAAAATGACCCTAATCATGTTGTAAAAACATATTGTACACATTGTGCAATACAAATGAATTGTATTGATATGGCAAAAGCAGGATTATATTTAGCTAATCATGGTTGTATTCCTGCAACAAAAGAATATGTTGTAGATAATGACTCAACTAAGAGACTAAATGCAATTATGTTAACTTGCGGTGCTTATGATGCTGCAGGAGATTTAGCTTATCGTATAGGCTGGCCATTGAAAACAGGGGTTGGTGGTGGAATATTGGCAATTGTGCCAAATTTATTGAGTATTTGTGTATGGAGTCCAGCATTAGATGATGTGGGCAATTCATACAGTGGTATTAAAGCATTAGAAAAGCTAAGATTATATACAAATTTATCTGTTTTCTGATATGCTGTAATCAAGTTGTTAAGATGAAGTGAAAGTATTAGTAAGTATTTGTGTAATTATCATAATTAGGGACTAAATTAATAAAGAATACTATAAAAATATTATATTTATATGATTTTTTTATAAATGCATATACGCCTTGTTTGCTCAATAGCGTTGCTAGTTCTAGGGAAAACCCTCATAATTTGTTCTTACAAAAAGCTTGCAAAGTTTTTAAATTCATTTAAAATGACACTTTTATGCTAACTAAGACGCTAAGTGATTTGTTGAAAGGAGAACGTATGCGTTTACAATTAATGAAGCTTTTACCTGTTGTAGCTGCAACCATGGTTTTGGTAGGTTGTGGTGAAAAACAAGCTGAGAATACTTCAGCAGCCGATCCAGTTGCTGCAACTACGGTAGCTCCAGCTGCTGGCGGTGAAGTAGTGAAGATTGGTCATGCTGGCCCTTTAACGGGTGGTATTGCACATTTAGGTAAGGATAATGAAAACGGTGCTCGTTTGGCCGTTGAAGAAATTAATGCTGCTGGTTTAGAAATTGGCGGTAAAAAAGTTACTTTAGAACTAGTAGCTGAAGATGATGCTGGCGATCCTAAAACAGGTACTGCAGTAGCTCAAAAATTAGTAGATGCTAAAGTTGTTGGCGTTGTTGGTCACTTAAATTCAGGTGTATCAATTCCTGCTTCTTCTATCTACAATAAAGCTAGTATAGTTCAAATTTCTCCATCTTCTACAAACCCAGAGTATACAGCTCAAGGCTTCAAAACTACATACCGTGTTGTTGCTACAGATGCTCAACAAGGTCCAGCATTAGCAAACTATGCTACAAAAACTTTACAAGCTAAAACAATTGCTATCGTTGATGATGCAACTGCTTATGGTAAAGGTTTAGCTGATGAATTTGAAAAAACAGCTAAAGCTAATGGTGCAACAATTGTTGCCCGTGAAGCTACAAATGATAAAGCAACTGACTTTAAAGCAATTTTAACTAAGTTAAAAGGCAAAAACCCAGATGTTATTATGTACGGTGGCATGGATGCTACAGGTGGTCCATTTGCTAAACAATCTACTGAATTAGGTTTAAAAGCTAAAGTAGTTGGTGGTGATGGTATCTGTACTGATAAATTGTCAGAATTAGCAGGTGATTCAGTTAGTAATATCGTTTGTTCTGAAGCAGGTTTAGCTATTTCTAAAATGGAAAAAGGTACTGAATTTGCTGACAAATACAAAAAACGTTTTGGTTCAGATATTCAAATTTATGCTCCATTTACATATGATGCTGTAAATGTAATCGTAGATGCTATGAAACGTGCTAACTCAACAGAGCCAGCTAAGATTCTAGAAAAAATGCCAGAAACAAACCTAAAAGGTATTATTGGCGATATCGCATTTGACCAAAAAGGTGATATGAAAACAGCTTCTATTACGTTATATAACTACACAGATAAAAAGAAAACAGTTCTTGATGTTGTAAAAATGTAATCCTCAAAAGCTAGCTTTATGCTAGCTTTTCTTATCTTTCGATATTGTATCTCATAATTATAAGTATAAACGCAAACAAAAAAATTTGATAATCGTTTGTTTTAAGGAGTTTTCTATGTCCGCTTTGGATATATTTATCCAGCAGTTACTTAATGGATTGGTATTAGGCAGTATGTATGCCTTAATCGCATTAGGTTACACCATGGTTTATGGTATTTTAGGTATTATTAACTTTGCACACGGTGATGTACTTATGGTTGGTGCTTTAACAGCATTATCAGCTATAAATATATTAGAAAAAATGCATTTACCAACAGGTCTTACACTGTTATTAGCGGCTATAGTAGCAATGGCTGTATGTGCACTTACAAGTTATAGTATTGAGCGAATAGCTTATAGACCTTTAAGAAAAAAAGGTTCTCATAGTTTAGCCCCATTAATTACCGCGATTGCAATGTCATTAGTGTTACAAACTTTAGGTATGATGATTTGGGGGCGTAGTCCATTACAATTCCCACAATTATTACCTACTGAACCAATGAATTTTTTAGGAACAAATGCAACTATAACAGGAAAAGAATTATATCTTATGGTTATATCTTTAATTGTAATGGTTGGATTAATAGTTTTAGTTAATAAAACGAAACTAGGTCGTGCAATGCGTGCTACTGCTGAAAATCCGAAAGTAGCAAGTTTAATGGGAGTAAATCCAAATTTTGTTATATCTATAACATTCATGATAGGTGGTGCATTAGCAGCTGTTGCTGGATTAATGATTGCGACTAATTATGGTAATGCTCATTTTTATATGGGGTTTATGCCCGGATTGAAAGCATTTACTGCTGCTGTATTAGGTGGTATTGGTAATTTAGCTGGTGCTATGGTTGGCGGTGTATTGCTAGGTTTAATTGAGGCATTAGGTGCTGGTTATATTGGTGACTTAACAGGTGGTGTATTTGGTTCTAACTATCAAGATGTATTTGCATTTATTGTACTTATTATAGTATTAGTATTCCGTCCTTCAGGTATTATGGGTCAACGAACAGCAGATAGAGCTTAGTAAAGGATTATAGGTCATGCAACAAAATAACAAAATAAAATATATTGGTATAGCAGTTGGGATTTTACTATTACCAATATTATTAGGTGGGATAGGTAACTATTGGGTACGTATTGCAGATATGGCATTACTGTACATAATGTTAGCATTAGGTTTAAATATTGTAGTTGGTTTTGCTGGATTATTAGATTTAGGATATATAGCATTTTTTGCTGTAGGTGCCTACTTGGTTGGTTTACTTTCTTCTCCTCATTTAACTCAGCAATTTGAATGGATTGCAACCCTGTTTCCAAATGGGTTACACCTTTCTATATGGATGATTATACCAATAGCAGCTGCAGTAGCGGCATTATTTGGTGTGTTATTAGGTTCCCCAACTTTAAAATTAAAAGGCGATTACTTAGCTATTGTAACTTTAGGTTTTGGTGAAATTATACGTATTTTTATGAATAACTTAGATAGACCAATTAATATTACAAATGGTCCTAAGGGTATTAAAGGTATTGACCCAATTACAATTTTTGGTTTTGATTTATCACAAAATCACAAGCTATTTGGTATGACAGTTACTTCAGAATTACTTTACTATTACTTATTTATTGCTTTATCTGTAATAATTATAATTATATGTAATAGAATTCAACATTCTAGAATGGGGCGTGCTTGGGTTGCAATTCGTGAAGATGAAATTGCGGCAAGAGCAATGGGAATTAATACTAGAAATATGAAATTAGCAGCTTTTGCTTTAGGTGCTTCATTTGGCGGTGTATCTGGTGCAATGTTTGGTAGTTTTCAGCAGTTTGTATCTCCAGAATCATTTGTATTATGGGAATCAATTGTAATTTTAGCTATGGTAGTTATCGGTGGTATTGGACATATTCCAGGCGTAATACTTGGTGGCGTAGTTTTAACAGTTATGCCTGAATTTTTACGCTCAACAGTAGAGCCTGTACAAAGAGCAGTATTTGGTCATGTTTTCTTGGAAGCAGAAGTTGCTAGACAATTATTTTTTGCTTTAGCATTATTACTAGTAATGTTATTTAAGACAGAAGGATTGTGGCCAGCTCCAAAGCATGAAGATAAAGCAGTAAAAGCATAGTAATACCATAGGAAACATTTATGTTAAAAGATAATCAAAAAAATAAAGAAGTTTTATTATCAGTTAAGGGAGTAAATAAGCGTTTTGGTGGTTTACAAGCGTTAACTGATGTACAAATTGAGATATTACATGGCGAAATTTATGGTTTAATTGGACCAAATGGAGCTGGTAAAACAACATTTTTCAACACTATTACAGGTTTGTATGTGCCTGATACAGGTAGTTTTTTTTTAGATGGTAAGCCATATGAACCAAAATCAGTACATGAAGTAACTCAAGCTGGTATAGCAAGAACATTTCAAAATATTCGTTTATTTGGAATGATGACGGCATTGGAAAATGTAATGGTTGGTAGGCATGTGAGAACTAAAGCTGATTTGTTAGGTGCTATATTACTAGATAAACGCACTAGAAGAGAAGAGCAACGTATTAAAGAAGATGCCATGGCATTATTAGAATATGTTGGTATTTCTAGGTATGCGGATTATACAGCTAAAAATCTTTCTTATGGACATCAAAGAAGGTTAGAAATAGCAAGGGCATTGGCAACTAATCCATTACTATTAGCTTTAGATGAACCTGCTGCAGGTATGAATGCAACTGAAAAAGTTGAATTGCGTGGTTTACTAGAAAAAATACAAGCAGATGGTAAAACTATATTGTTAATTGAACATGATGTTAAATTAATGATGGGTTTATGTGATAAAATTACAGTATTAGATTATGGTAAAGTAATTGCACAGGGCTTACCTGAGGATATTAGAAAAAATCCAGCAGTTATTGAAGCATATCTTGGAACAGGTGGACACTAAAGGAAAATTATGAGTAATGCTAATGAAAAAAAACAAAATTCTGCTCATAAAGAGACTATTTTAAAAGTAAAAAGTCTTAAAGTAGCTTATGGTGGTATTCAAGCTGTTAAAGGTGCTGACCTTGAAGTTAAGCAGGGTGAATTAGTTGCTTTGATTGGTTCTAATGGTGCTGGTAAAACAACTACAATGAAAGCAATTACAGGAATTCAGTCTATGAGTTCAGGTACTATTGAGTATATGGGAACATCAATTAAAGGAATTCCTCCTCATGAGCTTTTAAAGCGTGGTTTGGTAATGGTTCCAGAGGGGCGAGGAGTTTTTGCTCGCATGACTATTGTAGAAAATCTGCAAATGGGTGCATATATTCGTAATGATAAAGATGGTATTGCTAGTGATATTGAGGGAATATTTGACTTTTTCCCACGTTTGAGAGAGCGTGCATTCCAATTAGCGGGTACTATGTCTGGCGGTGAACAACAGATGTTAGCAATGGGTAGGGCTTATATGAGCCAGCCAAAATTATTATTGCTAGATGAGCCATCAATGGGATTATCTCCAATTATGGTTGGTAAAGTATTTGAGTTTATCAATATGTTATCAGAGCGTGGAATTACTATTTTACTAGTAGAACAGAACGCTACATCAGCATTAAAAGCTGCACATCGTGGTTATGTAATGGATAGTGGTAGCGTGATTATGAGTGGTGATGCTAAGGTTATGTTAGATGACCCTAAAGTAAGAGCTGCTTATTTAGGTGAATAATAAAATAAAGTAGGCATAAGAAAAGAAGCAAGATTTACTATTAATCGTATTTCTTGCTTTTTTATTTTGAGATATGATAAAACTTCTTACAAAAATTTAATATAAACTAAAAATAGTTTTTTGTTATATTCCTTTAAATATTTCTTCCATTACTTCTGGTATATGAATTCCTTTTAAGTACTTAACTTTGCCAGAGCGTTTATCAAAGAAAAATGCAATAGGAACAGCAACTCCATCCATACCACTCTTATTTGCAAGTATATTAAGAGATTGTTTATTTACTAGTAATGCACGTAACGTTTTATCACTAATTTTAGTATCAAAATTTTCTTTATCTTCTAATACTTTTTTTAGCATATCTGCTTGTTCTTGTTGTGATGATTGAAGCATGTGTCCTGCATTTTTTTGTGCTTGAGCATCATCTCCTAATATAATTGCTGGTATCCACTTTATGCTTTTTCCAGATGATATGTAGTTGCGAGATTTGATATATGCTTGGCGACAGTATGGGCAACGAGGGTCAAAAAACACATATACAGTATCTAAGATACTTCCACTCCCTTCTTTAATACCATATATATTATTTAAACCAGTTATCACATCTGGTATTTTAAATTTTTTATTTTTCCAATCTTCTTTATTATTAGCTAATACATTTGGATTTACTATAGGTGAAATAGTATTTGGTACAAATTTATTTGTTACTAAATATGAAGATAGTAATTGATTAATATTCTGCTTATTTTTTGCATCCCAAGCATTTCCATGCAGTACAATTGATTTATTTTGACTGGTATATAATATAACCCTTCTTAAATTTTTCTCAATAACCCATGCTGTTATGCCATCATTAAGTTCTTTTTTTGCAATAATTTTTCCATATTGAGACATTACATCGTCATGAATTTCTTCAGCTTTAGGTATTGCTGGATTACTAATTATATTATTAGATAACGATTTATTATTGCTATCAATAGTATTGGTATTACTATTTTCTTTTTGATTGATAGATGATAATTTATTACTACTAGTAGATACTTGGCTGGCTATGCTGCTAATATTCGTACTTTGATTAGTTGATGGTTTATTAGTTGCATTTGATTTTTTGTCATCAGAAGTTTTTTCAGATTTATTTAATTTATCTGTTTTATTCTCTTTAGATTTTGAGTCTTTACTATCGGTTTTTATATCTTTAGTATCCTTAGTATTTTTTGAATTAGTATTACTATTTGAAGATATAGCTAATTTTTTTTGTTCATCTTGCTTATGATTATTTGTACTAATTGAGTGCTCAAGCTTAGTAATACTTTGTTGGGCATTTGGTTTAACTTCTGGTATAGGTTTTACCTCTTCTTTGCTTTCCTTAGTTTCATTTTTATGTTCTACTTTGGATTCACTTTTATCAGCTTGAGGAGTAGCTTCAGGGCTAGCCTCTTGAGCAAATAAGTTTGCACTTGTAACGCCAAGTATTATAAATGCAAAAGATGCAAAAAACGAAGTAGGTAAATTATATTTTTTAGTAAATATCATACAACTCTTTATTACTATTTATGGGTCAGTTACCCTGCAATGTTGTTGCAAAACCTTGCTTGTTAAATTTAAAGGTTGAAATAACCTCAAGTATATCGATAGATTGTGCCATATCTGCAGGGAATGCTCCAAATGGAGCACATGCTTTTACAATTTCCATTGCCCTTTTATCTAGCAATGGATTGCCTGAACTACGTGCAACTTCAACTGATGTTGCATAATATTGGTCTTTATTATAACCAAGTTTGCCTTCTTGATTTATACGAATGATTAGGATTAATTCCCCATACATTGGATTTCCGCTACTGTCTTTAGGGAAGTAAGTTGTTCCATATTCTTCAATTGCACCACGAATGTTATCATAGTACTTTGCATATACTACAGATTTTGCATTTGCTGCTGTAAATGCCATTCTTTTAGGTCTTTTTGCCATTTGCTGAATTTGCTTGTTAATTTCAGCTTCTAACTTTGCAATTTCTTGATTAATAGTTTGTGCATCTCTGCCTTGCTGAGCATTCTCACTTTGTTTATTTGCTGCATTATGATTTTGATTTACAGTAAATGAATTTTGTTCAGATAAAATTTGTTTTTGCTGGCTTTCACTACTTTGCTCTTGCTTTTTAATAAGCTTGATTAATTCTCCATTACCATCATTTATTGCTGGCAATGGTGTAGTAAATGCATGTTTTTCAAACTCACCACCACCACGTAAATTATGCTGTGCTAGAAAATCAGCTTTATCTGGTGCTTCTTCACTACGGCTATTTACAAGGCTAACCTCAAGTGGTGTATCAATATTCTTAGTAACAGGTAGTTTTTCTGCTGTTAATTTAAATGTTAATAAAATAGCATGCAGTATTAATGAAAATAAAAGTGCTTGATTAAAAAAATCTCGTTTTGAAGCAACAAAAACTTTACCAAATGGTGATGCCAATTTTATTTTTGGCAAAAACTTGCTAATAAATATTGATAATTTATTCTTGTTTTTATTTCTTTTGTTGCTTTTGTTTGTCATTTATGGCTCCTGAGGTGCATTAATGCTTAATACACGTGCTTTAGCTTCCAAGCTTACTTCATCAATTTCTAATAGCTCTAAAGAGATTATACTACCTCTTTGATGCTGTGCCAACTCTGGTTGCTTGATGCTAAACGGGATATTTAACATTCTTATATTGCCATCTTTTGCTAGTATACCTTCTGTATACTTTATTTTTTCTTGTTGTAACCAACGTAAGCACCAGTAACGCTCCATTTTGCTTTGATATTCGTGATAGCTTGCATATGTATCGCTAAACATTGAAATTAAATATGCTATATCATTATCTTTTTGATTGAATGGTGCTACAAGTTTTGCTGTATTTCCATGTTGTGCAAATGCTACTATTTGCCATTGATTAACTAAATCACTATATCTTCTTAATGGAGATGTCGCCCATAGGTAACCTTCAACTCCTAGTCCTTCATGTGGTGCCATGCTAGTTTGCATTCTAGTGCGTATTGTCCCCCATGATTTTTGAGCCCTAAACATACCAGATAAGCCTATATCATTAATATTTTCTGCCCAAGTTGAATTAGCTAATATCATTAATTCAGATACTATCTTATCTAATGGAGAACCACGAACACGTTGTTTTATTTCAACTTTCTCAATATCATTTTCTGTGGTTATATTAAAGCTATAATCTGTTTGGTGTTGCATTTCTGGTCTTAAACCAAAACTTTGACGCATAATCTGTCTATTGTTAAATAAATGATTAGCAAAATTCCATAATTCAATAATTTCTTCTTTATATAGATAATCGCCCGTTTTATTTGTAATAGCATCTACAGTTATCAGATTTTCTAATTTATCATATCTTAGATTATGTTTTACATGAATAGTATTGATTTTAGTATTTACATTACTAATATTAAATTGCTTATCAACTTGCATATATAAAGATATTGCAGGGCATAAATTCCCTTCAGATAATGTAAATGCCTCAACAATTTGTGGTGGTAGCATTGTAATTTTATCATGCGGAAAATATACTGTAGATAAGCGTTGTTTAGCTATGCTATCAAATTCATCATTTATGTTAATACCAAGAGCAGGGGCTGCAATATGTATACCTAACTCAAAACCATTTTCATTAAATTTAACTGAAAAGGCATCATCAATTTCAGTAGTACTAGAGTCATCAATAGAAAAAACATCTAAGTCAGTTTTTTGCTCTAAACTATCTAGTTTAAATGGTAGTGTATATGGTTGATTATTAAATGCAGTTCCTTTGGGGAAAAATTCTCTTAGAAAAAGTTGCTCATGATAAGATTTTGCATTTTCAATTGCTTTTAAATTAATTAGTAATTTTTGTACATCTACATTTAGTTGTTTAGCTGCACTTTCAGTAGCTTTCCATTCTATGCTATTTTTATTTGGGCTAAATAATAAGTCAATTGCTATGCTTTTAAAGCTAGGCGGTAAAATACCTTGTACTAACTGATTATGGTATTCTTTTTGTAAATTATCTTGGGCTTTTCGTTTTTCAATAGCTTGTAAAGCAATATTTAATTGTTCTTGATTAGCTTTTTGGTAAAATCCTTGTCCTTTTTTACTAAAGTAGATTGGATTTTTATGTAGAGCTTGCATTACAGAATAAACATTTTGTGAATTATTTTCTCCAAAATATTCATTTGCAAGGTCTTGTGCGTGTACAGCATCATTTGGAGCACATTCCCACAGTAATTGTAAGTCAATTTCCTCTAATTTATCTAGATTAATTTTAATATCACAGCTATAAATTACATCTTTAGCTTTAATTTTACTTTGCTTGCCAGAGGAGAGTTCAACGTAGTAGTGATTGCCATCTTGAGTTTTACTTATAAAGTTAGCAATTACTAATTGTTTATTCTCTTCAAAAACAACATATTTCATAACAAACCAATCAGACATTATATACAGAATGGTATTATATCAGATTTATATATCATAAGGTATATTGACTAACTTATAAATATCTTAATTTACAAGGCTTGGCATACAGGGCAGTAGTAAGTTGACCTTTGCCCTTGAGTGATTTTATCAATTAATCCATCACAGCCAATATTTGTACATTTTTGTTTTTGCTTTCCATATACTTTATGTTGTATCTGAAAGTAGCCATTATTGCTAGTATCATTTAAACTATTTGTGTTTTCTAATTTATTTTTTTCTACATCATTTCTAGACTCGTAAATATGCAAGTGTGTAAAGTTATCAATTGTTGAACCGCCATGCTCAATTGCATTTTGTAAAATCGTTTGAATATGATTAGCCATGATTTTGTAATTATCTAAGCTAATATCACAACATATAGTTTGTGGGTTAATTTTACTTTCAAATAAAACCTCACAAGCGTATATATTACCAATCCCAACCACAACTTCATTATTAGTAATAAATAATTTTATTGCTTGCTTTCTCTTCTTTGCACATTTAAATAGATGTAATGCAAGCTCATCTTCGTTCATTTCTAATGGTTCTACGCCTAGTTTATTTAGTGAAGCATGATTTAAGCTATTTGTATAAATAATTGCTCCAAATCTTCTTGCATCAACGTAACGTAAAATACCATCTTCAAAATGTATATCCACATGAGTATGCTTTAATTTATCTAGATTTGCATATTCAGAATCATGTTTTATATATTGAAAAAATCCTGTCATACCAAGATGTAAAATCCAATAATTTGCAGATTCAAACTCGCATATTATGTATTTACTGCGTCTAAATATTTTTTTAATTACTTCGTCTTTTTCTGGTGCTGTAATTGGATAACGAAGCTTAGGAGAGTAGACCAAAGATTTTTTTATTGGTTTATTTAAAATGCAAGTTTCTAATTGTTTTTTTACGGTTTCTACTTCTGGTAATTCTGGCATAATTTTTAATGTAATTTATGAGTAAAATATAATGTGTTTATATATGCGAATTTTGGAGTTTAAAAAGTTGATAAATGCCTTTTTCTCCAATTTCTTGCATTTGTATTAAATCATTTTTGCTAAAAGTTTGTCCTTCGGCTGTTGCCTGTATTTCAATGATTCCGCCATCACTATTCATTACTAGGTTGAGGTCAGTATCGCATGAGCTATCTTCAGCATAATTTAAATCTAATCTTACTTCTTGATTGAGTATACCAATTGAAACAGCAGCTATTTGTTTAATGTTTGGCATATTTGCAATAAGTTTATTGTTATACATATATTGAATAGCATGAACTAAAGCAATCCAACCACCTGTAATGCTTGCTGTACGTGTTCCGCCATCAGCTTGAATTACATCACAATCTATATGAATTGCATATCCACAAATATCTTTTAGATTAATTGCAGAACGTAGGCTTCTTCCAATTAATCTTTGGATTTCTTGAGTACGCCCTGTTTGTTTACCCTTGCTAGATTCTCTATCTGTTCTTGAGTTTGTAGCACGTGGTAACATGCTATATTCTGCAGTTATCCAGCCTTCACTTTTTTCTTTAGCATGAGGCGGGACTTTGTGAATTATGCTAGCATTACAAAGAACATGAGTATTACCAAATTTTATTAAAACAGAGCCTTCAGCATATTTTGTATAGTAGCTAATAATTTCTATCTTACGTAATTCATTGTTTTGGCGTTCATGTCTTTGAATTGTCATTATAGATTTTCCTGTATTACTGATAATATTTTCTTGCTAGCTTCACTATTATTTTGACCATTTGTATCAAGGACTGTAACAACAGACTTATTTTGTTCTGTTTGAATTTTTACAGTATAGATTTTAGATTTTCTAAATTCTTCAATTTTTTGCCCTTTAGTCATTCTAGCCCAAAAACCTGGTTGCTTATTAAATTGTTCAGGGTCTAAATATCTAACCTTATATTCTAAACTAGCTAGGCTTTTACTTTCCATAGTAAAGCTTGCTCTATCTAATGAAATTCCAACGGCTCTCCATACTATATCTGTTGGATTATCAAAAACTAATTTTTCTAAAGCATCTGTTTTAATTGCTGTAGCTGATTTGTCAGTTTTTGTTGATTTATTATCATCTTTTTTGAATTCTTGGCTTAAATAATTAGCTTGCTGTTCGTTTAAACCTAAACTTAACATCATCTTTCTTAGAATTTCAGCTTCAATTTCTGGCTCAGCTTCTCTTTTATAGAATTTAGTACTATCTTTAGATTTATCTGAAAATTGTTCTTCAACGCCTTGGTGCGTTACATAAATTTCTGTAACTCCATTATTATTTTCAATACGTGTTCTAAATTTATCTTTTTTCTCTGAAGAAAATGCAAATTCTATAATCTTGCTTAGTAACTGACGGAAAGCATCATTTGGTGCATTTGCTTTGTTTTCTAGCCAGTTTGTTTCCATAATGCCTGTTTCAGGTGAGTTATATTCTAGTTTGAATCCTAAATCACTCCAAAATTTTTCTAGCTTTGGCCAAATTTCATTAGCTGGTTTATTTACTACTAGCCATCTTCTTTGCCCATCTCTTTCAATTCTTGCATCAGGTACGCTACTTAGTACTTTATTTTGATTATTTCTTTGTTCTATAAACTTAACAAATGTTTGTGAATCAGGTGCTACGTAAGATGCATTAATTTCTTGTTTATTAATTTGAGGTGGTATTTCTAAAGGAGATGTAGTAGATAAACCGTGTTTATAATTAATTTTATCACCTTCAGTTAAGTTGTTCACAGAAGTGCAACCACCAATAAATAGAATAGATGATAGTAAATATATATATTTGATACTCATACAACCCTTAAATAAATATTGGAATAATGCTAAGACTATTTTAATCTTAGCAAATTCAAAGTTAAGACAAGAAAATTATTACTTGCTTATAATTGTGCATTATTATATTTAATACTATAAATGCTAAATGCCAAGACATTTTAAACTAAAGATTATGCTATTGCAAATCAGTTTGTTTAAATTGCCTTTTATTCATCATCTTCTTTTGCATCTTCAACTTTTTCTTGATAATCAACAGTCCATTTAACACTTTTCTTTTTTGCATTTCTATTACCTTCATTAAATATTGGTTCATATTTTTTCTGATGTCTATGCTTATCAGCATCTGTAGTTGCAACTTTTTTACTTGGTATTTCAGATGGTGTTTGTGGTTTATCTTTTCTTCTTTCTATTTCTGAACTTCTGATGTTACTTATATCTTCTGGCGAATAATAATCGGATAGATTATGAGGATAAGATACGCTACCTTGTCTGCTATTCGATGAAATTATTCCGGGATTGCCCACTTAATTTGATGATATAATAAATGTTTTATTAAGATGAAGATAATATGTAAAAAATGTGGAGATGATAAAAGTGTAAGAAATGGATACTCTAAGAGAAAGAATGGAGAA
>JBJOQB010000188.1:0-6903 GCA_046050125.1 Pseudomonadota bacterium | reverse complement strand
AATGTTATAAAGTTTTTATATACATTTCATGCGGGAATTAAGGTAACTAATAAATTAAATAAAAATATGTATGTTACACAAATTAAAGCTAATGATAAGATTGTATATACAGGCAATGCATATTATAAAGCTAATACTCGTTGGATAGATTACTCTTATCCATTGGGTATATCTGTTTTTGATGTATTTAGCGAAAATCTTAAATTAGAGTTTACGACTAAAGATGATAAGAATTTATCTTATAAAAGCTACTGCACGGTAGAATTTTCTGAAGAATGCCAAATATTAACATTTAATTTTAATAATACTTGTGGATGTGATGGCATGAAATCTAGTGAAGTCTTTGATTAATTAAGTGAAAGTAAATATATTTATAATTTTTTGCTTTATTTCTCATATACAGACACCTTATATGGCGGGCTAGTAAATGACACATTAATTGGCAAAGGTGGAAATGACACCTTTTATGGCGGAACAGGCAATGACATGATTTACGCTGATAAAGGAGACGATAACCTAAACGGCGGGGCAGATGATGATGTGCTTTATGGCGGAGATGGAAACGATATTCTAAATAGTGGCACAGGCAATGACATTTTAATAGGTGGAGCAGGGGCAGATATCTACATCTTCAACAAAGGCGATGGGCAAGACAGAATTTACAATGAAGCACACAACACCGACAACACAGGCATACTAGACACCATACAATTTGGCAAAGACATCAGCAAATCAGATATACAAGTAACACGAGTAGGAAATGATTTAGTTTTAATTGTAAAAGATAGTAATATAAATAATCCAGATTCAGTTACAATCAGAGACTACTTTTTGGGCAATAAACCAAATGACCAAATCAATAATCAAGCAAATAATCAAATAAGACAAGTAGTAGGCAACATAATTTTTGCAGACGGAAGCCAATTAAGTATAGAAGAGATAAAAGCTTTAGCCATTACAGGAACTGATGCAAATGACGAGCTAAAGTCATATGCAGGAGGCTCAAACATAAATGGCGATACAGGAGCGGATACCTACATCTTCAACAAAGGCGATGGGCAAGATATAGTAATCAACAGCGATAGCGACACAGCCGAAGGAACGCAAGACAGCCTAAATTTTAATAATGTTAACTACGACCAACTATGGTTTAGTCAAACAGGAAATGATTTAAATATAAGCATAATTGGAACAGATGACAAAGTAAAAGTAGAGTACTGGTATACGGAAGGATACAAGGGAGAGATAGACAGCATTCACACTAGCGATAATAAAGCATTAATAGCAGCAGATGTAGACAAGTTAATACAAGCAATGGCAAGCTTCTCACCGCCACCAATGGGGCAAACAACGCTAACATCTGAATATCAAGATAGTTTAAATAGTGTTTTAGTTGCTAATTGGAAATAATGCCGTAATTAAGTAATAAATTAGCTTTGTGATTCCCACGCAAGGGGAATCCATACATAGTTTATGTTTATGGATACTTGCCTTTACAAGCATGATGCCATTTTAGATAAGTTACATAAAATAAAGAATTTTTATTATTTTATAAATTAAATTCCATAAACAATGCCAAAATTTACATAAATAATACGAATTAATAACGATTATTTATTTTGTTAAAATTATTCTTTAAAGCCAATATACAAAATGTATGCACATTATTAAATTTGTGTTTAATACATATAATTTACTAGGACAAATATTTTATTTAATATATACTTAATAGTCATGTTGCATAGCAATTAGTACACAATTATACAACATAATTAATTTTAATTATAAGCTTACATCTTTATTTTATAAGCCTTTTCAACGATATATACAATATATATAATTCAAATTAGAATTGCATTTTTTTCTAAAATAATCAATACTTGCATTCACAACTAATTTTATATATGTAATTTTAGCTATAAATATAATTTCATAAATAAGATATAGCTAAATTATTATGGTTAGCTAGATATATTTAACTAGATTAATAAGGGATTAATATGTTAGATAACGATGTATTAGATAATATAAATGGTGTGAATATGAAAAATATTGGAATTAATTCTGCTAAAAGTAATGCAAAAGATGCATTGCTTGCTATTAATGATTTAACCGTACAATATTACTCACCAAACAAAATTACCGTTGCTTTATATAAAATAAATCTGAGCATTGCTCAAGGCGAACGTGTAACAATCGTAGGTCAATCAGGCTGTGGTAAATCAACTTTACTTAACACTGTTGCAGGGTTTTTAAAGCCCGCTACAGGAATTATAAACCTTGAAGGTCAGCCAATTACTAAACCAAGTAGTGAACGCATTGTAGTGTTTCAAGAACATGGTTTATTGCCATGGAAAACAGCATTAGAAAATGTTGCATTTCCTTTAATTCATGCTAAAAAGCTTAGCATGGAGCAAGCAATTCATAAAGCTAAAGGTGCTTTAACTTTAGTGGGTTTACACGGTTTACAAGAAAAATTTCCTCACCAATTATCTGGCGGACAAAAACAAAGGGTATCAATTGCAAGAGCATTTGCAATGGAGCCAAAAATTCTACTTATGGACGAGCCATTTTCAGCCCTCGACCAAATTACAAAAAACACTCTGCAAGATGAATTGCTTGAGTTATGTGAGCATATCAATGCAACCGTGTTTTTTATTACGCATGATATACGTGAAGCAATTAAAATTGGTAACCGTGTTATTGTTTTATCGGCAAACCCAGGGCAAATTATTGCCGAATTAGATTCAACTTATGGTTCTGATGCTGAAACTGTTGAGAAACAAAAAATGCAAATTGAACAGTTATTAGGTATTAAATAAATATCAGTAGATTGAAATAAAGCTATTTACAATTATAGCTAAAATTTAATTTTCAATCATAAATTTAAACAAAATAAATGATAAATAGCTGAACTAAAATAGTTTATCATAAAAGCGAACGCAAGAATTGCTGATTGCAAATAAGATATTACAAATAGTACAGCTAGGAAGAATTTTAAGGACAACAAAGAGGTATAATATGACAGATACATTCTACCAACCTGTACCATCAAGCCAAATCAAAGCTTATGAAGTACATATTTCTCCTGTTAAAAGATTTTTTAAATCAGACGTATTCCAAAGAATGGTTATACTTTCTGTAATCATGTTAGCATGGCAAGGTTTAGCATTTTATATACATGGCTACATTCATAACGGCAATTTGCTTTTCCCAACAATCACTGAAACACTTAGTGAATTAGGTAGATTATTAATAACCACTGAATTCCTCAACCAAATTTGGTTGACTGTATTAATACTTGCGGCGTGTTCTGCTATTGGTATTATTCTTGGTTTTTTATTTGCTGGTTTTAGTATTTCAACTAGAATTGGTTACAATTTTCTTGAATTAATTGCTCCTCCAATGTCATCATTGCCTGCGGTTGCGTTAATTTCAGCAGCAATACTTGCATTTAGTAGCAATTTATCATCAATGATATTTGTAGTATCAAATGCCGTGTTTTGGACAGTTTTAGCATCTACACATGCGGGCTTTACACATGTACCTGAAACATTACGTAGAGTAGGGCAAAACTATGGTTTATCTTCAGTAAATTTTGTACGTTATATTTTATTCCCTGCTGCTTTACCATCAATTTTAATGGGTATAAGATTAGGTATTTCTCGTGCATTTCAAGCTTTTGTAGCTGTAGAATTAGTAATTGGTAGCGTTTACGGTGGTGGTGCTTTAGGCTTTTTTATTGCTGAGGCTAAAAATAATTATCAACCACCTTTAGTATATGCTGGTTTATTTGCTATTATGTTAATTAGCTACATACTGGATAATCAATTATTTGGCTTCATTGAACGCAGAACAATTATTAAATGGGGTATGAAAAGCAATTAGTATATAAAATAAAAAGATGGAAGAGACAAACACGATATAAATAATATAATAATTTAACAATCAATAAAAACACATATAGCTAGCTATAATATAAATTTGGAGAACATATGAAAAAAACACTATTAAAACTATCTGCAATTACATTAAGCTGTGTTGGTTTAGTAAACACATGCTCTGCTGAAGTAGATAAAATTACCATTGATATTCAAAATGGTTCTAACTACATGGGCATGGTAGTAATGAAAAAAATGTTTTGGGACGAAGTAGCTAAGAAAAATGGCATTTCTACAGAACTAAACTTAAATAAAGTTGGCGGGCCAGCAGCAGCAGCAGATAGATTTTTATCAGGTGCTAACCAAGGTATGACAATTAGCTATCCATTAATTTTAACGCTAAATGAAAAAACAAATGGCGATGCAAAAATTTTATTTGCTAATAGTTTAATTAACATGTTACTAAACACAAACAGCCCAACTATTAAATCTCCAAAAGACTTTAAAGAAGGCGACAAAATTGCTGTAACCGCTTTAGGTAAATCAATTCAAGCTATGGCAAGCAAAAAACTAGCTGAAAAAACATTTGGCGACTACAAGTATTATGACAAAATTTCTGTACAAATGAGCCACCCTGATGCATTTGCAGCTTTAATGGCAGGCAAAATTACAGCTCATTGGGCAACTCCTCCATTTGCACAAATGGAATTAGAAGATAAGAAAAACAGCACTGTAGCAAAATCATTTGATTTATTTGGCAAACATCATTTAACCGCAATGACTGTATCACAGAAATTCTGTAGCGAAAATCCAAAAGTATGTAGTTCTTTATATGAGGCTTACAAAAAATCTAATAACTGGATTAATGCTGACCATAACCGTGCCGCAGCTTTCTTCAAAACAAATGTTGGTGCAAATGAGCAAGTTGAAGATTACTTAGAACAATTGAATAATAAACAAATTGAATTTAATTATGCACCTCAAGGCATTATGTCATTTGCTAATTTCTTACATAAAACTGGCGAATTAAAAACTCCATTAAAATCATGGAAAGATTTATGCATGCCACAATTACATAGCGAAAATGGTAATTAATATTAAGAATATATATACTATATAAAATTACATAGCTGACTCATAATTATTTATGGCTCAGCTATTTTTATTTGTCCCTGTTTAATGGATTACCCGCCGCCTTTGGCTTAATAAATGCCGATGGTTCTTCTAATTTTCTTGGTTTAGCCTTTTTTTGTAATAAAGAATTTTGCCTATCACTTTTTTTCACTTTTGCATCTTTAGAATTTAATAATAAAGCTAATTCAAATGCTCGTGGGTGCTGGTCTTTTTTATCATAATCTTTTAATGTTTGCACTTCATCGACACGATGCAAAACATCATAACCATTATCTTCTTGATTTAATTTTGCAGGCGTTACTCTAACACGCCTTACTCTACGTTGAGCCAAAGGAGTAACGGGAGGGGCTACAAGTTCTGGAGGTAATTCAGCACCATATAACATCTTTTTAAAGGCTTCCCAACTAGTAAATGCCATTAAAAACTCGCCAATTATTTTTTTATAATAAGCAATTTTGGGGTCTGCAATATGTTTATATCTTATATATAAAAATATACCAACACCAATTAAAAATAATACTAATAAGAATGTCATATTTATTCTTTTTCAAACTTTATAATTACAGTATAGTATAAGTGCATAAAAAGCATAATAAAATTCAAATTCATATTTATAAACTTAAAATAAAGTATAATAAATCGTTAATCAATTTATGGAAATAATAATGAAACAATTAGGTATGGTATCAATTTTTCTAGTGTTTATAACTTTTATAACATTTACATCAGGTTGCACCAGAATTGAAACAGGAGAAGTTGGCTTAAGAGTTGGATTTGATAAGCAAATTAAACAAGAAGAATTACCTGCAGGCTCATTTAATCAAGTAATTATTGGAGATGTTTTAAAATTCCCTGTTAAAGAATTAACAGTAAAAGTTGAAAATAAAACACCGTTAACTATTGATAACTCGACCATTGAAGATTTTGATTTAATTTTGAGTTATTCGATTAATCAAAGTAGCGTATCTGAATTATGGTCATCAAAAAATAAAAGCTTTCATTCTCGAGATGATGAAGGAAATATTTTATTGATGAATAATTACTTAGAAACATTAGCAAATAACGCTACTTTTAAAGCAGTAAGACAATACAAAGCTTTAGAATTAGCTGATAACCGTACAAATTTAGAGCAACAAATCAAAAAAAATATTTTAGAAACATTAAAAGAAGATAAACTAGAAAGCTCAATTATTTTATCATTAGTACAAATTAAAAATATTGCATTAAATAAATCGATTATTGATAGTGCAAATGCAGTTGTTACAGCTCAAAATGCTTTAAAAACTAAAGAAATTGAAGTAAAAACCGCAGAACAAGAAGCACTAAGAATTGCTGCTTTAAATGCAAATTCAAAAGCAATTGAGTACATGAATGCTCAAGCACAAATGAAAATTGCTGAAGGAATTGCAACGGGTAAAGTAAATACTATTGTTATACCTTATGACTTTAAAGGCATGGTGTCGGTTGGTAGGTAATTTAAAAGTATTTAGGGGTATAAATTTCATACTCCTTTTTATTGCTTAAATTTAGGCGGGAATATATACTAGTTGTTCATCAATTGGATATTTATGTTGTTATATATAATATGCTCAATAAAATAAAAAAATATAGTTTATACATAATAGCAGTAATGTTAATACTAATACCTATTATTTTTTATATATATAATTTTTCGTATGGCATCTCTAACAAAACATCTGACTGGGCTAATTTTGGAACATTTTTAAGCGGAATTTATACGCCTATTTTATCTATATTAACTTTATTATTACTTTATAAGCAATATATAGTACAAAGAAATCTAAATATATATCAAGAGAATCAAAAATATTTAGATAATTTCAGAGATACTTTACATATGTTTACTGATAATTTACAAATCATATTA
>JBJOQB010000187.1:0-4417 GCA_046050125.1 Pseudomonadota bacterium | reverse complement strand
ATATTCCCACGTATAGGTGGGAATTTTTCAATAAATAAATTTATATTATTACTTACCGCCAACAATTTCTAAAGTTGTCCACTTACCACCAACAACTTTGTAAATGCTTATGCTACCATCTTTTAAATCACCTTTACTATCGTAAGATATTTTCTTACTAGCAACACCAGCACTATTTGTAGATGCTAAAATTGGTAAATATTTTGCACTTTCTGTGCTACCTGCCTTCAAAATTGCATTCATCATAACCATAGCTCCGTCATAAGCATATGGAGAGTATGTTTCAACTTTACTACCAAAACGTTTTTCATATTTAGCTTTGTAGCCCGCTCCGTCTGGCATCTGCTCTAACGGTAAACCTGCTAATGATGCAACTGTACCTTCAGCTGCTTTATCTGCTAATTTAACAAAATTATCTGTTTTTACCATTTCGCCAGCTAATACAGGTATATTCATACCTAAAGCTTTTAATTGTTGGGCTAATGGAGCAGCTTGCCCTTCAGCACCACCAAAAAACACAGCCTGTGCATCTGTTCTTTTAATATTAGTTAAAATTGCTTTAAAATCGCTTGCTTTATCATTTGTAAATTCACGTTTTACAATTTTAGCACCTGATGATTTAGCAGCTGCTTCAAATTCATCAGCTAAACCTTGACCATAAGCTGTTCTGTCATCAATAATTGCAATACTTTTTAATCCCAGCTTTGTAGCTGCAAACTTGCCCATCACACTACCTTGCTGTGTGTCTGATGTCATCATGCGAAAAGTAGATTTAAAACCTTGTTTTGTATATTCTGGGGCTGTTGCCATAGCAATTTGTGGTATATGTGCTTTATGGTAAATAGCTGAAGCAGGAATGCTTGTACCTGAATTAAAATGCCCTAACATACCTACAATTTTTGCATCAACTAATTTTTGAGCAACTGATGTGCCTGATTTAGGGTCTGCTTGGTCATCTTCCGATACTAAAACAAATTTTACTTCTTTACCATTTAACTTTGGACTTTTTGCATTAACTTCATCGATAGCTAACACAATACCATTTTGCATATCTTTACCGTATTTAGCTTGTGCACCAGTCAAAGGAGCTGCAAATCCTAATTTAATTTCCTCAGCTGCTTGTGCTTGTAGAACTCCAGCTGACATCATCGCTACTATTAATATTTTTTTCATAGTAATCCTTTTAAATTTAAAATTTTATATATTTATAATATGGAACTTATTAAATATTTTATTCTCATATAAGAATATACTTAAACTATAGCAAAATTAGAATAGTTTGTCATAGAGGCGGACGCAAAAATTACGGCAAAGATAGTACAAATAGTACAGCTAGGAGTGATTTTAAGGACAACAAATATGCCAAATTATTATGAATTAGCTATATATGATTATATATATTTTTAATAAAAATTAGTATAATGCTTGAATATTTTGTATTTAAAAAGGGAGACTATGAAATCTAAACTAAAATTTAACTTTACAAAAGGTGCTTGTATTAGCCTTGGTTTAATAGTTTTATCTAGTGGATTAACTGCTTGTGCACCATTAATTATTGGAAGTGCAGTTGGGACTGCTGCTGCAGTTTATACAGATAGAAGACCAACAAATCTGCAAACTACAGATAAAGGCATTCAAATTGAAATTTTATCAGAGCTATCTCGTGATTATCCAAATGCTAATTTTGAAGTAGCAGTTTGGAATAGACGTGTTCTGATTCTTGGTTCTGTTCCAACACAACAACAAAAAGATTTAGTAACTGAAAAATATTCTAAACATAGAAATGTGAGCAACTTATTTAATGAGTTAAATGTTGGATTTAATCCTGCATTAGTTACTAAAGGAAATGATGCTTTATTAACTAGTCGTTTACGCACTACATTTGTTGCTACTCAAGGTATAAACTCTCCTTCAATTAAAATTGTAACTGAAGGTAATAAAGTATATTTATTAGGTTGGGTTACTCAACAAGAGCTTGAAAAAGTTTTATCTGTAACTAGACAAACTTCAGGCGTTAATGAAGTTGTTAATTTGATGGAAATTGTAACTAAAAGCTAATTTTTCTTACTCTTGAAGATTTGTGAAGAAAATATTTTTGTATATCGCTAAATCAGAATTGCTTGTCATAGAGGCGGACGCTAAAATTGCTTTGAGATAGTACAAATAGTACAGCTAGAAGCAATTTTTAGGACAACGAATATGCCAAATAATTATCATTTAGCTTATATTATTCTTCACAATTTTATAATTATCATTTAGCTATATTTATATCTTTTGATGTTTTTCCAATGATGTACAGAAGAACCATACCGGGGATTGCCAGTAATGTACATAGTATAAAAAAATTATACCACCCACCTATATATTCCTGCATATATCCAACCGAACCACCAACTAATGTTCTTGGTAAAGCAGCTATACTACTAAATAATGCAAATTGAGTTGCACTGTAGTTGCGATTAGTTAAAGTAGCTAAATACCCCCCCATAGCAGCTGAACCCATTCCTACTGCTAATGCTTCACCTGCAATTGCTACAGCCAAAACATAAATATTATTTGCTGGAATGTATGCAAGCCAAATAAATCCTAATATAGCCACAGCTTGTAATATGCCAAAAACCCATAAGCTTTTATATACACCCAATTTATTCATCCATACTGCACCAACAATCCCACCAATTATGCTTGCAATTAATCCTGCAAGTTTTGCTACTGTTCCAACTTGAGTTTTAGTATAGCCAATATCTAAGTAAAAAACTGATGCTAAATTAGTAGCAAGCATATCCCCTAACTTGTATAAACAAATAAAAGCAAGAACTAATATTACTTGTTTTATACCAAGCCTTTGAAAAAATTCTTTAAATGGTTCAACTATTGCTTGGCGTAAAGTTGGTGTTTTATAATTATGATGTGGCTCTTTAATCATTAGCGTGGTAATTATACCAATTAACATAAATAAACCACATAACCACCAACATTGTTGCCATGAAGCATAATTTTTATCAACTAATATTAATGGTAATGAAAATGATGCTAAAGATGAAATTTTGTAAGCAGCTAACCAAACAGCCATTGCAGAAGCCTGCTCTTCATCAGAAAAATACTCTCTACGATAAGCATCTAATACAATATCTTGTGAAGCAGAAGCAAAAGCCAATAAAATACATATAGGAACTACGCTATACATTAAATTTTGATAATCTGTAGTACTAATAAAACCTAAACATAATAAACAAAGAATTTGTGTAACGATTATCCAACCACGACGCTTGCCTAAAAATGGTAGCTCATACCTATCAAGTAGGGGAGCCCATACAAATTTCCATGCATAAGGTATCATAACCGTTGTCATTAACCCTATTGATTTTAAATCTACACCATATGTTTTAAGCCATACAGGTAATAAGCTGGCTAGTGCAAAAAGTGGTAATCCACTAGAAAAGCCTAAAAATGTACAGATTAAAACTAATTTATAACGTTGGTTCATACTTTGTCTCATATATGATTTATATATATTATACATAATATGCAATATATATCTTCAAATATTTTTATAGAAGCTATATATTTTAGTAAATAAAATCGGTTAAACTATACAAAGCATTGAGCTAACTAAACTAAATAAAGGAATAATTATGAGCTTTTTTGATAGCATAATGAATACAGTAATTGGCGAAGTAAAAGAAAATTTTTTAGGTAATGATAGTGCATCTAACAATTTGTTAATGGGCGTTTTATCTATGCTTTCAAATAAAAACAGTGAATCTGGTTTAGTAAATGACTTACTTTCAAAGTTTGGCGTAAATGACGGAATTTTAGGAGGTATTTCAAACATATTTGGAGGAAGTCAAAACTCTGAGCATAATTCAGAAGAATCAAATTCATTAGGTGGTTTAGATGGATTAAAAAATTTGCTTGAGCAAAATGGCTTAGCGGAACAAGTACAATCATGGATTGGAACAGGCGAGAATTTACCTGTATCAGCAGAACAAATTCAACAAGCTCTTGATTCAAATGGTACATTATCTGAATTAGCAAGTAAAGCAAATGTAACGAAAGAAACTGCATCTGAATTACTATCAAATATTATACCGAATGTAATTGATAAAATTACCCCAAATGGTAGCTTGCCTGAAGGTGGATTAGACTTTGCTGCTTTGGTGAAGCAATTTATTAAGATTTAATTATCTAACTATTAGCTAACTAATTCTATAGTTCTATTATCAATTATTATTAATATTAATCGCATATTAAAGTGGTATTAAGATATTTTTATTTTGTATAAATAATAAATATGTAATGCCTACTTTATGTGAAATTTAGAGAGTGTTATTTAAGTAGAGCATGTATTATAATAAAGAAAAATCATAGGAAAAAAATAAATGTTAAACTGTAAATTATGTAAAAGTGAAGAGAT
>JBJOQB010000186.1:0-3953 GCA_046050125.1 Pseudomonadota bacterium | reverse complement strand
ACAATTGCAAACATTTCTTTTAATAAACAATCAACTAAAATTGAAAAATATATAAATAATACTTTCATAGCAGAAAATATAGCTATGTTTGATAATCCTCCTGTAAATGTAAAATGCATTCCAAGTAAAAAGTATTGGTACAGTTCCATGGCTGACTTTATTATAAAATACAGAGGCATAAATAATTACTCTCAATATGAATTATGTAGAATTCAAACTGACCATTATTTATATGAAATATATCTCAAAGAAGATGAACAAAAACATATATTTTCATTAATAAAATTTGAAAAATATGATGTGATGCAATCTAGAAAATTAGATGAATAAAATCTTAATTAGGCGTAAAATGATTATAAGAAGTACAGAAGAGGATATTACTAGAGTTAAAGTATTTTTTATTTGTTGTGTAATATTTATAGCTGTAATTGGAAATATTATGTTTCATATAAAATCAAACCAAATTGAAAAATATATTAATAATATTTTTCTAGCAGAAAATATGTCTATATTTGATAGCTATCCTATGAATATAAAATGTACTCCAAATAACAGACATTGGTATTATTATATAAAAAAATTTATCCCAAAATATAGAGATTCATATAGTGATTCTCAATATGAATTATGTACAATGTATACTAATTATTATTCATATAAAATATACTTACAAGAACATGAATATAAGCATACATTTTCACTAGTAAAAATTGAAAAAGACGAGTTGATGAGAAGTAGAGTATGGAATTAATCAAAATTCTAAAAATTAGAACAAAAAATAATTGCTCTAACTCTAATGATTAATTTACACAACTTACTATTAGTAATAATGGTGCATTTTGGCTAATCCAAGATATCGTATCTCTTGATGTCAGTTGTGCTAGCGTTGTGCGTAATGTTCTTTGAGTTGGTAGGCTAATATTTTCAATTAGATATACACTTACATCATCATGAAAATTATCATGCTTTAATTGCTTATGAATTTGTGGCAATTGATTTTTTGCCATATAGAACACGATTGTATCCATATTATTGCTAGTAGGAATATAATTTGTTTCTATTCTATTAGAATATTCTGCATTCGCTAATGTTCTTAGTTGAATGCCTTTGCATACTCCACGTTGTGTTAGTGGTATATTTAATGATGCCGCAGCAGCTGATGCTGCTGTAACGCCTGCTACAATTTCAAAATTAATATTATTATTACGTAAAATATCAATCTCTTCTTGTAAACGAGCGAATATGGCTGGGTCGCCCCCTTTTAATCTTACTATATTATTAAATTGCGTATCCTTAGCACATTCTAATAAAAGCTGATTAATTTGAATTTGTGTATAGCTATGCTGACCGCAACGCTTGCCAACATAGTGTAATTTAGCCTGTGGACTACAGTAAGCTAAAATATCATCACTAATCAAAGCATCGTATAAAACAACATCTGCTGTTTGTAAAATTTTCATGCCTTTGACTGTAATTAAATCAGCACTGCCTGGCCCCGCACCTACAAAAAATACTTTTTCCATTATTGAATAAACCCTGCTGCTACAGTACGATGACTAACTTCATCAATTAAAATAAAACTTCCAAGTAAAGCATTTTGTTTAAATTGATGTGCAATAATTGGCTTTTGTAAATTAATCTCTACTTGTCCAATATCATTACATTTTAGCGTCTGCGTAGCTTCTAAATTTGTTTCTAATGAATGTATATCTAAAATACTATTTATATTGCTTATCTTAGCTAATATTTGATGTGTAGTATGTTTTAGTATGTACTTATTTGTTGTACTTGGTACATTATCTAACCAGCATAATGTTGCTTTTAATGATTTTACAATATTATTTTGTTGTGCATCATTTTGTGTTAGAACATCTCCCCTGCTAATATCAATATCATTAGCTAGAACTATAGTAACATTATCTCCGCTACTTGCTTGTGAGGTTTCAATACCACCTATAGCAAAAATTTGTTTTACCGTGCTAGATTGATTGTTGGTTGTATGCAAAACATCTCCAATACTAATGCTACCTGCTTCAATTCTACCCATATAACCACGAAAATCATCAGAACTTGAACCATCTTGCCTCATTACATATTGCACCGCAAAAAATGCATTTTGTGATTCGTATTGATGCGGATTTATATACATATTTTCTAAATAACTTAAAATAGATTGTCCACCATACCAAGGCATATCATCACTTTTATTTACAATATTATCGCCTTTTAATGCACTAATTGGTACAAAGTAAAGCTGTGCTTGTAAATTAAGATGCTGTGCTAATTTTTTGTAAGCTTTAACTACATTATTAAAAGCATTTTCATCATAATTAATTAAATCCATTTTATTTATAGCAATAATAATATGTTGCAAACCCAATAAGTTAATTATTGCACTGTGGCGTTTAGTTTGTGCGAGTAGCTCTATGTCTTGATGTATATAATCAATCCGTGTTATATCGATAAGTACAATTGCAGCATCGCTATTTGATGCACCTGTAACCATGTTTCTGGTGTATTGCTCATGCCCTGGAGCATCAGCTACAATAAATTTACGCTGTGCTGTTGAAAAATATCGATAAGCAACATCAATTGTTATGCCTTGCTCACGCTCTGAGGCTAAACCGTCAGTAAGTAATGAAAAATCAATCGCTTCGCCTACTGTTCGCTTATGCTTTGATTTTTCAATTGCATTGATTTGGTCATCAAAAACTGCTTTAGCATCGTAAAGTAAACGCCCAATTAATGTACTTTTGCCATCGTCTACGCTACCTGCAGTGATAAAACGTAGTACTTGTGATGAAGCTTGATTTTGGTTTGTAGTATTGTTTTGCATTATGTGGTCTCGCCTGTTTTTTTAATTGTGTATTAATTTATAGTCTATAAATACTAAAAATACCCCTGCTTTTTACGCTCTTCCATTGCAATCTCACTTGCTTGGTCGTCCATACGAGTTGCACCACGTTCTGTAATATTACTTAATGCAGTTTCTTTTATAATATCTTCAATATGCACAGCCTGACTTGCTACAGGGCAAGTACATGAAATATCGCCAACTGTTCTAAATCTTACCCATTCCAATGAACTTTGCTCATCATTTTGTTTAGGGGTTAAATGCGTTACAGGCACAAATAAATTATTTCTAATTACAACTTCACGTTGATGTGCATAGTAAATACTTGGTAATTTAATGTTTTCTTTAGCGATATACTGCCACACATCTAACTCCGTCCAATTTGAAATTGGAAAAACCCGCATATTTTCGCCTTTATATAAATTAGTATTATATAAACTCCATAATTCTGCCCTTTGATTTTTAGGGTCCCAATGTCCAAATTCATCACGATGTGAAAAAATTCGTTCTTTAGCTCTAGCTTTTTCTTCATCTCGTCTTGCACCACCCATTAAAGCATCAAACTTATGCTCTTCAATTGTTTCAAGCAATGTAACAGCTTGAGCTCCATTTCTTGAATCTAGCTCTTTACGTAATCTAACTGTACCTTTTTTAATCGAATCTTCAACATGACCAATTACTAAATTAGCCCCTAAAGATTGTACAATTTCATCTCTAAATTGAATCACTTCAGGGTAATTATGCCCCGTATCAATATGTAATACTTTAAAAGGTAAGTTTAATTTACGATTATTAATTGAAAATGCTTTTACAGCTAAATGTAATAGCACAGCAGAATCTTTGCCACCTGAAAAAAGCAAAGCAGGATTATTAAAACCTGCGATTACCTCACGAATAATATAAATAGACTGCTGTTCAAGCCAATCTAAATGACCTAGATTATAAGATATATTTTGTTTAGCAGATTGATTTAGCATATTATTAGTTTTATATTGAATTTATATATAATATTTAGTTATAGAAACACACCAAATATTACTTTTAGATATTATTATATTTACATACTTAGAATTTTTTTGCAATACATATTCTAATTAAT
>JBJOQB010000185.1:0-5091 GCA_046050125.1 Pseudomonadota bacterium | reverse complement strand
GTTGATTTAACTATGCGATTATGGATTAATGTTAATCAAACTCAAGAATTTGATAGACTTAGGGATATATTTCTATCATCTATCTATAAATAAACACTCTCCAATTTTTATTGATTGAATATATAGTTCAAGTGTAATTTTATTAAAATTATATGGGGCAATTTGTAAACATGGGTTACTAGAATTTATCATTTAAATTTCTTTCTAATTTATTAGAATAATTTTATAAGTTTAAGTTAATTTTACAATAAAAAAATGCTATTTATCATTTATCATCATAAAAAATAAACAGCATTTTTACAGGTTTATAATATATACGTAAGTATACTCAAAAATAATATATTACATATTTTCTATCATTACATTACCAAAACCACTGCAACTTACTTGTTTAGCACCATCAAGTAAACGTGCAAAGTCATAAGTAACATTTTTTGATAAAATAGACTTTTCCATGCTTGATATAATTAAATCTGCAGCCTCTAACCAGCCCATATGTCTTAACATCATTTCTGCTGATAAAATTTCAGAACCAGGGTTTACATAGTCTTTACCTGCATACTTAGGTGCAGTTCCATGTGTTGCTTCAAACATTGCAATACTATCAGATAAGTTAGCACCTGGAGCAATTCCAATACCACCAACTTGAGCAGCTAATGCATCAGAAATGTAGTCGCCATTTAAGTTTAATGTTGCAATAACTTCATATTCTGCAGGTCTTAATAAAATTTGTTGTAAGAAAGCATCTGCAATTGCATCTTTAATTACAATATCTTGTCCAGTTTTTGGGTTTTTAAAAGTATGCCAAGGTCCACCATCTAAAGGGGTTGCACCAAATTCAGTTTGTGCTAAAGCATATGACCAATCACGGAATCCACCTTCAGTAAACTTCATAATATTGCCCTTATGCACAATAGTTACTGATTTACGGTTATTATCAATTGCATACTGAATTGCTTTACGTACTAAACGCTCAGTACCTTCTTTTGATACAGGTTTAATACCAATTGCTGATGTTTCAGGGAAGCGGATTTTTTTCACGCCCATGCTTTCTTTTAAAAAGCTAATTACTTTTTTTACCTCTTCTGTTCCTGCACTCCACTCAATTCCAGCATAAATATCTTCTGAATTTTCTCTAAAAATTACCATGTTTGTTTTATGTGGTTCTTTTAATGGAGAAGGTGTACCATCAAAATAACGTACAGGACGTAAACATACATATAAATCTAATTCTTGACGTAAAGCTACATTTAAAGAGCGTATACCACCGCCTACAGGAGTAGTTAATGGACCTTTAATTGAAATTAGATACTCTTTTAGAATTTCTAATGTTTCAGGTGGTAAATAAACATCTTTACCATATATTGTTGTTGCTTTTTCTCCTGCAAAAATTTCCATCCAAGAAATTTTACGCTCACCCTTGTAGGCCTTTTCTACCGCTGCATCTACAACTTTTATCATAACAGGCGTAATATCAAATCCAATACCATCTCCTTCGATATATGGCACAATCGGATTATTAGGTACATTTAATTTACCATCGTTAATAGTAATTTTTTCGCCTTGTGGAACTTTTACATGTTGGTACATATTCATTTATCCTTTTATTACGCTTTAATTTTTAACTATATAGATATTAAATTAATCATTCAAACTTTGCAATATTATTATGAATATAAATTGCCTTATTTATTGCTTCTATCATGCTATCTATATCTGCACAGTATTTATTTGCAATATCAATAGCTGTTCCATGGTCAACAGATGTACGAATTATCGGCAATCCCAAGGTAATATTTACCCCTTTGCCAAAAGTAGCATACTTAAAAGGAGCTAAGCCTTGGTCATGATACATGCAATAAAAACAATCTGCTTGTTGTAAAAACATAGTATCCCCTGCATATGGACCTGTAATATTTATGCCTTCATCTTGTAACTGTTGTATAGTTGGTATAAGTAAAGTTTGTTCTTCTGTACCAATATGCCCGCCCTCGCCTGCATGTGGATTTAAGCCTGCAATTTTAATATGTGGATTTTGAATCGCAAAATATGTTTTTAGATGATTATTTAAACAGATAATATCTTGATAAATTTTATCTTGGCTTATCTTTTCACTAACTTTAATCAAGGGAATATGTGTTGTTGCTAAAGCTACACGTAGTCTATTTTGCCTAAATTTATCTAATCCTGTTAGCAACATTATCACTCTTGATGTTGATGTTTTTTCTGCTAAATATTCAGTATGTCCGCTAAATTTGTAATTATCCGCAAATAAATTAAGTTTATTTTGTGCTTCATTGATAATCCCTTTATGAATAGGAGCTGTAACCATAGCACTATATTTACCAGATACACAGCCTTGAATTGCCTCATCTAATATATCTAAAACATATTTACTATTATGTAAATTTAATTCTCCTTGAATAATTTTTTGTTGTGCTGAAATATGATAAATATTCAATTTATTAAAATCATCTTCACTAATTCCACAATGTTTTGAAACTGCATAAATGCTATCTTTGCAACCAATTAAAGTTAGTTTTATGTCTTTATTATGAATATACTTTAATGCTGATTTAATGCTGATTTCCATGCCAATTCCAGCTGGCTCGCCTGTTGTAATGGCTATATTTTTTATATTTGCTTGATTTATGTTCATAATTAGTATTTATTGTTAATTATTAATTTAAAATATTCAAAAGAATTCTACTCAGATGATTATAATTTACTTGTATAGCTAAATTCAGAAATTTGAGTACAAGGCAGACGTAAAAATTACGACGCTAATAGTACACATAGTACATTTAGGAGTAATTTTAAGGATAACACAGTAATCATATTAAATGAATTTAGCTATAATAATTCAGATAATTTTGCTAAGTACAATTTCTCTACCTCATTAATATTATTTGGGTTTGTATTTGATAATGTGATTTGTAAGCAATTAATCATTAAATGAATTGCATCATGATAATTATATTTAGTACATATACTATTAAAAATACTAGTAATTCCATTTGGCTGATTAATGCTAATTTGTTCAACAATGCTTAAATGCATGGACAAGTGAAAAAATGGGTTTTCATGTAATTTATATTCTGAATTAATATTATTTATATCTGCTAAAGTTGAATGATATTCAGGGTGTAAAACTATACAATCACAAACTAATTGTTCTAAATCAGTTAAAGTTTCTTTTTTTTGATATTTTTGCCAAGAATTATAAAAATAAGTGCGTACTTGTTGTGGATTTTGCGGATTCAGCATATTTAATGTACTTGATTTAAGGTATAATCTAATTTTAACATAAAAAATTTCAAAGGAAACAATATGCCATCTTTTGATGTAGTATGTGAAGCAAATGCTATAGAATTAAAAAATGCTGTAGAACAAAGCAACAAAGAAATTAGCTCTCGCTTTGATTTTAAAGGTTCAGATGCAAGAATTGAACATAAAGATGAAACATTAACATTATTTGCTGATGATGATTTTAAATTAAGCCAAGTAAAAGATGTTTTAATCAATAAAATGGCAAAAAGAAACGTAGATGTGCGTTTTTTAGATGAGCAGAAAAAAGAGAAAATGTCAGGCGATAAACTAAAGCAAGTTATCAAAGTAAAAAAAGGTTTGTCAGGTGATTCGGCAAAAAAAATTACTAAAGTTATTAAAGAAAGCAAAATGAAAGTTCAAGCTAGCATTCAAGGTGATAGCGTTAGAATTACAGGTGCAAAAAGAGATGATTTACAACAAGCAATGGCATTGCTTAGAAAAGAAGTAAGCGATGAGCCACTCGATTTTAATAATTTCCGTGATTAATCATGTTAGAACTACGTTTATGGGCTTTTAATACTTGGTTAAAAAATTCATATCAAGATAAAATAGCATGTTTTAATTTAGATAATAATCTAAATGCAAATATTAAAGATTTTTCTGATATCGATACTAGCAAAGTATTTGATAAATTACATATTCAAGCTGGGCAACCTGATATTGAAATAGTAACACATACAAATGTTCCTAAACGTAGCATTCATCATGACCAAGGCAAATCAGCCATGTTGCATGCATTAGCTCATATTGAGTTTAATGCAATAAATTTGGCATTAGATGCAATTTGGCGTTTTGAAAATATGCCTACTAATTATTATTTAGATTGGTTTAAAGTTTGTGCAGAAGAAGCTAAGCATTTTTATTTATTGAATGAATATTTAAAAGGCTTAAATACTGAATATGGTAAATTACCTGCCCATAGCGGTTTGTGGGATATGGCAATAAAAACAAAAGATAATTTAATTGCTAGACTTGCTATGGTTCCTCGTACATTAGAAGCACGAGGTTTAGATATGGCACCTGTTTTATATGAAAAGCTAATTCAAGCTAAGGATAATAAAGGGGCAGATATTTTAACCATTATATTACATGATGAATTAGAGCATGTATTAATCGGCAATAAGTGGTATGAATATTTATGTAATAAAAATAATCTAAACCCTGTAATTACCTATGCCAATTTAATATTAGAATACGATGCACCATCTCCAAGTAAACCTGTAAACCAGCTTGGCAGATTTAATGCTGGTTTTTATCTACAGGAAATAAAGATGTTGTGTGAAAAGTTGGGTGTGGAATATGAATTGTGATTTAAGTTAAAATTAATAAGTGTTGTATAAAATTAAAATATAAAAATTATATTAGTATTTTTATAATAATTTCATATAATCTAGGCAGTGCTTAAAAAAACAAATATTATGAATAATATACTTTCATTAACTAATGAACAAGCTAAAGATTTTTTTCTTAAAAATGAACATTATTTCAGTGTAGATATTCCAAAATATTTTGATTTTAGTGAACTAATTAATAAATTATATACAGAAATTGAAAATGATATAGAAGTTATTAATAATAAATTTTTGAATTTAAATGTAGATAATAAAGATAAAAAATCGAGAGTGTTATTTAAAGAGAGTTGAGCATAAGATAGTCTGAAATTTGTTAAATTCATCAGGTTTATTAATGTTAACCGATACCATTTGTTCTGAGCGAGATACAATCTTAGTTTTGCGAGTAAATCTACCTACCTATATTATG
>JBJOQB010000184.1:0-6808 GCA_046050125.1 Pseudomonadota bacterium | reverse complement strand
TAATCAAATTGTGAATTTTGCTATAATTACACTTTAAAATTAAGAATATTCACATAAAATATGAAAAAATACGCTCTATTATCTGTATCAGAGAAAACAGGTGTTTTAGAATTTGCTCAAGGCTTATGCAAATTGGGCTATACTATTCTTTCAACAGGCGGTACAGCAAAATTATTACAACAACATAATTTAGATGTAGTAGAAGTAGCTGACTATACAGGTTTTCCTGAAATGTTAGATGGTAGAGTGAAAACATTAAATCCAAAAATTCATGCGGGTATTTTAGCTATGCGTAAAAATGCACAGCATATGCAAGCATTACAAGAACATAACATCGATACTATCGACATCGTAGCAGTAAATTTATATCCATTTACGCAAGCAATAGCAGACTTAGAATGCACATTATCACATGCAATTGAAAACATCGACATTGGCGGGCCAACAATGTTGAGAGCTGCAGCAAAAAATTACACTGATGTTTCTGTAGTAGTTGACCACAATGATTACGCAGTAATTTTACAAGAATTAAATCAATCATCAACAGTTTCAATTAATACACGTTTTAGATTAGCAAGAAAAGTATTCACACATACAGCAAGATATGACAGTGCAATTAGCAATTATTTAAGCAGTGTTTGTAGTAAAGATGGAAGTGTGGATAATTACGGCGAAACTAAACCAAACTTAAGCCAATTCCCACGCAGTTTAAATATCAATTATCAAAAAGTACAAGATTTACGTTACGGCGAAAATCCTCACCAACAATCAGCTTTTTATAAAGATATTACAGCGATTACAGGAAGCATTGCCACAGCTAAACAAATTCAAGGTAAAGAACTTTCGTTTAATAATATTGCAGATGCAGATATGGCATGGGAATGTGTAAAAGCATTTGAACCAAATGAATGTGCATGCGTAATTGTAAAACATGCAAATCCATGCGGTGTTGGTAGTGCAGAAACAGTATTAAAAGCTTATCAAAAAGCATGGCAAACAGACACAACATCAGCATTTGGCGGAATAATTGCAACTAATGCACAAATTGATGAACATTCAGCACAAGCAATTTTACAGCAGTTTGTTGAAGTAATTATTGCACCAAGTTATAGTGATGAAGCATTAAAATTATTTAGTACAAAACCAAATATTCGTTTACTACAAATTGAATTAAATCGCAGTGTACAAGCTTTAGATATTAAACGTGTAGGCGGTGGAATTTTAGTACAAACTTCTGATTCACATCATTTAAATGTACAAGAATTAAAAATTGTAACTAAAAAACAGCCAACTGCAGAGCAAATGCAAGATATGTTATTTGCATGGAATGTAGCAAAATTTGTAAAATCAAATGCGATTGTATTCTGTAAAGATGGGCAAACTTTAGGCGTAGGTGCTGGTCAAATGTCGAGAGTAGATTCTGCACGTATTGCCAGCATTAAAGCACAAAATGCTGGTTTAAGTTTGAATGATAGTGCCGTTGCCTCTGATGCATTTTTCCCATTTAAAGATGGTTTAGATGTAGTTGCTGATGCTGGTGCAAGTTGTATTATTCAACCAGGTGGAAGCATTCGAGACGATGAAGTAATTGCAAGAGCTGATGAAAGAGGATTAGTAATGGCATTTACAGGCGTAAGACATTTTAAACATTAATTTATATTGAAATAATAAGATATCATTATGAAAGAAAATAAAATTCTACCTTATATAACTGTAACTAAACTTAGTAAGTTAAATAATATTAATATAACACCAGTTTATGTAGGTGGAAAATTACGAAGAGATTTTTTTTGTTTAACTGCTATAAGTAGTAAAGGTAAACCTGTTAGTTATCAAATTAGGTTACAAGGTACTTCTATTCAACCACAAGGTTTTTGTCATCGTATTATAGATAATTCAAACCTTATTGTTGGAAATTTGACTGGAGGAGTAGAGTATATATACCAAATAACCTTACAAGAAAATAGAAAGGACAAAGATTATGAGTATGGTTATGAGCCTGATGAGTATATACTAGCTCCATATTTACAAAATGGCAAAGAAATAAGCACAGATGCCGTAGATTTTGAAAAATTACTGAAGGATAGTGCTTATCTGCCACCTGATAATCCTACCAAAGAAAATATTAGAAGGTATATAGTTGGAATGACTGATTTCCCCCCTCTTGCTAAACATTTTCGTTTATCAAGTGCTGAAATATGGGCTGATAGTTTCCCAGAATAAAATATACAATTATAATTAATATATAAATAAATTATGTCAAATAATCACGAAGATATAGCAATCAAAGCAGGTTTGCTTGCTCAAGCAATGCCATACATAAAAAAATATCATGGTAAAACTATAGTTATAAAGTACGGTGGCAATGCCATGACGGAAGAAGTATTAAAACAAGGTTTTGCTAAAGATGTAATTTTGCTAAAATTAGTTGGTATAAATCCAATTGTAGTACACGGTGGCGGGCCTCAAATTGACACAGCACTAAAACGCATGGGTAAAGAAGGTAAATTTATTCAAGGTATGCGTATCACTGATGCTGAAACTATGGAAATTGTAGAATGGGTATTAGGTGGAGAAGTTCAGCAAGATATAGTAATGCTTATCAACCAATTTGGTGAAAATGCTGTAAAGGCCGTTGGTTTAACAGGTAAAGATGGTGGCTTAATTAAAGCTAAGAAAATGTTAATGCCAAGTAAAGAAAATCCAAATGAAATGCTAGATATCGGACAAGTTGGAGAAGTAACTTCGATTGACCCAAGCGTAGTAAAAGCATTGCAAGATGATGCATTTATACCAATTATATCGCCAATTGGATTTGGAGAAGATGGCTTAGCTTACAATATAAATGCTGATGTTGTAGCAGGGAATTTAGCTAAAATATTAGATGCAGAAAAGCTTGTGATGATGACAAATATCAAAGGTGTTTTAGATAAAGATGGGAACTTGCTCGATAAATTAAGCTCAAAACAAATAGATGATTTAATTGAAGACGGCACATTATCAGGTGGAATGTTACCAAAAATAGCATCAGCTTTAGATGCAGCTAAATCGGGGGTTAAATCTGTGCATATTATTGATGGGCGTATACCACACTCGTTGTTACTAGAAATATTAACAGAAGAAGCGTTTGGTACATTAATTACAAATGAATAGAAGTTATAGAAATATAAGAATATAAAATAAATGGGGTTTACAAATTGAGTAATATCGATAGCAATAATAACATTCACCCTACAGCAATGGTTCATAGCAATGCACAACTGGGTAATAATGTAAAAATTGGTGCAAATACAATTATTGGCGAAAATGTAATAATTGGTGATAATACCGAAATTGGTGCATTTACCATCGTTGAAGGCATAACCACAATTGGTAAGAATAACTACATTGGTCATCATAGCGTAATTGGCGGAAAACCTCAGGATATGAAGTACGCAAATGAACCAACCAAGCTAATAATAGGCAATAACAATACTATACGTGAATTTGTAACTATACATACAGGTACAACGCAAGATAAAGGTGTTACTGTTGTTGGAAGCAATAACTGGATTATGTCATATGTGCATTTAGCCCATGATTGTAATTTAGCTGATAATATTATTATTTCAAATAATGCACAATTAGCAGGACATGTACATGTACAAAATCATGCCATAATTGGCGGCATGAGTGGTATACATCAATTTGTAAGAATTGGCGAACATGCAATGATAGGTGGGGCTTCATCATTAGTACAAGATGTACCGCCATATGTGATGGCGGCAGGTTCTAAAGCTACGCCTCATGGAATTAATAGCACAGGATTAGCAAGACGTGGGTTTGCTACTGAAGTAATTAGTAAAATAAAACATGCATATAAATTAGTATACCGTGAAAACTTAAGTTTTGAAGAAGCAAAAAATGCAATTGATGAATACTTAGCTAATATAGATGTAAGTCTTAGCCAAGATGATTCAAATCATCAAGCAAAATTAGCAATACAAACTTTTAGTGATTTTATTAAGTCGTCAGAAAGAGGTATCATTAGATAAACCATAATAATTTTTAGGGGGCAAACATATGTTACTATTCCAAAGAATAACCTATATATTAATATTTATAATATTATTTTTAGTATGTCTGCGTAACAGTACGCAAGTAACCTTTGATATTTACGTAACTAAATTTACTAGCCCTTTAATTGTGCTTTTATTCATTTCTTTTATACTTGGCATAATTATTGGTACATTAGCAATTTTACCAAAAGTTTACAAACAGCGGAAACAGCTTAAAAATTTGCAAAATGCAACTTTATCTAGTGCTAATTTAAATACTAATATTAGTAGCAATATTCAAACTCAAAGCCAAAATAATACTTTGTAATGGTATGTATGAAATATCAAAGTGTATACATAGGTATTTTGTATATTAATATGCAGATATCTAAACTATTCTTTAATATTTTATTACCTGCATACACAATTTTCAGCCAGCTAATTGTTGTGCAATTCTACGTTTTTGTACTGCTTTAGCTAATGTCTCTAGAACTTCTTCACTTGTTGACCAATCAATACAAGCATCAGTAATTGATTGTCCGTAAGTTAATTCGCATAAAGGTTGACCTTGTACATGGTCTTGCCTGCCTGCAATAATATTTGACTCAATCATCACGCCAATTATTTTATCTTCGCCACTTGCAAGTTGTTCAGCAATATTATTACATACAACTACTTGGTTTTCATGCTTTTTGCTACTATTAGCATGGCTAGCATCAATCATAATTCTAGAAGCAATTCCAGATTGGCACAAAGCACCACATACATTTTTAACTGATTCACTATCATAATTTGGAGTTTTGCCACCACGTAAAATGATATGACAATCTTCATTCCCTGTAGTTGAAGCAATTGCAGAATGCCCATGTTTTGTTACAGCTAAAAAATGATGGGGCTGGCTAGCTGCCTTAATTGCATCAACAGCAATTTTTACATTCCCGTCAGTACCATTTTTAAAACCAATTGGACAAGATAAACCTGAAGCTAATTCCCTATGGATTTGTGATTCTGTAGTTCTTGCACCGATTGCACCCCAAGCAATTAAATCAGCAATATATTGCGGGCTGATTACATCTAAAAACTCAGTAGCTGCAGGTAATCCAAGGGCATTTATATCACATAATACTTTACGTGCAATTTGTAAACCTTCATTTATTTTGAAGCTACCATCTAAATTTGGGTCATTGATTAAACCCTTCCAGCCAACGGTTGTACGTGGTTTTTCAAAATATACACGCATAATAATTAATAAATCATGTGCATATTTTTCTTGCAATGGCTTTAAGCGTTTTGCATAATCAATTGCAGCGACTGGGTCATGGATAGAGCAAGGACCAATTACTACAATTAATCTGTCATCCATACCATGTAAAACACGGTGTGTAGATTGCCTTGCTTGATATACTACATCTGAAATTTGTTCAGTGCAGGGTTGTGCCGTAATGATTACGTGCGGTGGAAGTAGTTCAGTCAATTGAGTTACCCTTATATCATCAGTATTGTGTGGCATACATTTCTCCAAAATTTTATATATTAGTTGATTAGCAGATTTACAAAAAGAAAAAGCCACCTTGCGGTGGCTTTGTGAGTGTATTCTTATATGCGTCAGCTTACCTCTCTTGCCACCATGGGTATGAGAACCAGAAGTAAAAGAAGTAAAAGAAAGCACGATTATTCATATCTATATTTATAACCTGTTTTTTAAAATTTTGCAAGAGTTTGTGTGGATAAATACATAATATTATTTAATTTAATTATTGTAAATATAATTATGATAGTTGTTGTACTATTATGACTTTATCAGTTCTTATTAAATTTGGCTATTTTATAAGTATACAAAGTACTAAAGATATATTTGAGAATATTAATTTTGAAATTATAGTTTGTTAATATCTTCAGCATTTAATCCGGTTAATTGCGTAATTACTTCAAGAGAAATATTAGATTTTTTCATGTTGCGAGCTATTTCAAGGGTTGCTTCGTGTTTCCCTTCAGTCTTCCCCTCAGCCTTCCCTTCAAATCTAGCAATATCCTCTAAATTTTTCATATGATTATAATGCTTTTCTTGTTGGTCTATAGCATACAAAATTTCATGGTCTAGTAAGCCGTTTTCTAATTTTTTGATAATTGGGTTTTCATTTTCATTTGCTGTGCTTAGTGTTTTTATTTGATTAGCTATATCATCAGGAATAGTAATCGATGCATTAGTTTTATCTTTATATTTTGGATTAAAAACTGCTAAAAGCTTTTCTACTCTAGTTTGTACTTTGCTTTCTAATTTTGTTGTATCAATAAATATTGATTGATGATTTAACTTTGCTATCCATTCAACATCATCTTTTGTAATATTTATTTTTTGCTTTGTATTTGCGTCAATTAATTCATTTGATGTTTGTATAACAGCTACAGGTGTTTTAATTGAAAAGCCTAAAATATAGATGGCTATAATTTCTAAATCTTCTTTTTGATTATTATGAATATCTTGATATGTATAGTTTTTTCCTAAATAACTTCTAAATCTTGTAATATCGCTTTCATAAAAACATTGTTGAAGTTCTATTAACACTTTTTTGCGTTTTATGATAATTTGTTGAGTTTCTGGGTGGGTAGTTTTTTCTAAAATAGTAGCAATAAAATCTAATCTTGGAGTTGAAAATCCTGTTTTGGCATCTGGATTTTGATTACGCAGTGATATTTCTTGAGGTTTAAAACTATCAACTTCTATTTCCTTATCTAAAAGCACAGATAGAAAAAATCTGGCAATTCTTTCA
>JBJOQB010000183.1:0-6126 GCA_046050125.1 Pseudomonadota bacterium | reverse complement strand
CATTCTCAAGGTCTAAACTCAGTTGCTATTGGTACTAATACAAAAGCAGTTAATTCTGCAGATACAGCATTAGGCATAAATGCAATAGCTTCTGGAGCTTTTTCAACAGCACTTGGAGTAAATGCTAATGCTACTGGAATGGGAGCATTTGCTGGGGGTGCTAGAGCAATTGCTAGTGGTAATAATTCGATTGCTCAAGGTGTAGATGCACATTCTCAAGGTCTAAACTCAGTTGCTATTGGTACTAATACAAAAGCAGTTAATTCTGCAGATACAGCATTAGGCATAAATGCAATAGCTTCTGGAGCTTTTTCAACAGCAATTGGGGTAAATTCTAATGCTAGTGGAATGGGTGCATTTGCTGCTGGTCCTAGGGCAATTGCTAGTGGCAATAATTCGATTGCACAAGGCGTAGATTCATATGCTAAAGGTCTAAACTCAGTTGCAATCGGCACAAATGCAAAAGCTTATGCTGACAATTCAATTGCATTAGGTAATTCATCTATTGCTAATCAATCTAATACAGTTTCGATGGGCTCTATAGGTAATGAGCGTAGAATTGTTAATGTTGCTGAAGGTATTGATGGTACTGATGTAGTGAATGTTAATCAATTAAAATCTTCAATTGGCACAGTTAATAATCAAATTGTTAATGTTGATAATCGTGTAACAAATATTAGTAATAGCATTTCTAATATTAATAATAATTATGTTTTAGTTAGTGCTAATTTATCTTTAGTTAGTAGCAATTTAAGTAATGTTAGTAGTTCATTAACTAAATTAAGTGGCTTAACTAGTGATATTAGCTTATTAAGCTCTAGTTTAACAAGCGTTAGTTCCTCTGTAACATCTGTTTCTAGTAGCTTAAATAACGTTAGCTCTGCTGTTACTGCAGTATCGAGTGGACTAAGTAATGTTAGCTCTACATTGATGTCCGTATCAAGTGGTTTAAGTAATGCCAACAGTAGTATTTCGTTAATCAGCAATAATTTAAGCAATGTTAGTTCTACTATAGTTAGCGTAATTAGCAACTTAAGCAATGTATCATCAACATTAAATGCAGTATCAAGTGGTTTAAGCAATACTAACAGTAGCATTTCTTTAATTAGTAACAACTTAAGCAATGTTAGCTCTACTGTAGTTAGCGTAATTAGCAATTTAAGTAATGTATCATCTGCCTTAACAAATGTTTCTAGTACAGTTAATGCTGTTTCTAGTGGATTAAATAGTGTAGTAAGTACTATCAGTACAATTCAAACAAACTACTCTAATATTAGTAGCACTTTAAATACCCATGGTACTGTAATTAGCTCTGTAAGTAGCAATTTATCATTAGTAAGCAGTAACTTAAGCAATGTAAGTGCTGCATTAAGTGGTGTAACTACTACTGTAAATAATCACACATCAATTATTAGCAACATTAGTAGCGTAGTAAACAACCACACTACTATTATCAATAATGTAAGCGGTAATTTAAGTAGTGTTAGTTCAGCTTTAGAAAACTTAGAAACTAGAATTGAAAATGCTTATGAAGTAAACAATGGTAAAGATTCTAAAGGTAATAAAGTTGCTAACAGTATTGTTGTTGGTTTAGGTACAGGTTCTAATGCAAGTGGTGAAGGTGCTGTTGTACTAGGTTATCAATCTCTAGCTTCTGGTAAAAACAGTGTAGCATTTGGATATGAAGCTTCTGCATCTGGTACAAATTCTGTTGCTTTAGGAAGTAATACTAAAGTTACGGGTAACAATAGCGTTGCAATTGGTGCTGGTTCTGTTGCTAGTCAAGATAATACAGTTTCATTTGGATTTAGTGGTAGCGAGCGTCGTTTAGTGAATGTGGCTGCTGGTATTAATGGCACTGATGCTGTAAACGTAAATCAATTAAACCAATTAAGTAGCAATATTCAAACAACGTTAACATTACATGATAATCGTATTACTAACTTAGAGAATAAGATACAAGCTGGTGTGTCGCAAGATATAACTGAAATCAATAATGGTACAGGTGGTTCAACATCTTTAGTTGTTGGTTTAGGTACAAGTGCTGATGCAAGTGGTAAAGGTTCGATTGCAATTGGTTACAATGCCGTAGCTTCCGGCAATAACAGTGTTGCTGTTGGTACAGGTTCAGTAGCAAATACAGATAATAGCTTCTCTGTTGGTAGCACAGGTAATGAGCGTAGAGTTACTAATGTAGCAGCTGGTATTGCTCCAACTGATGCAGTGAATGTAAGTCAATTACAATCATTACGTGGTGATATGGATAAAATAAAGCGTAATGCATATGCAGGTATTGCTAGTGCGATTGCTTTACAAGACCCATCAGTACATGCTGCAGGTAAAACTGTAATGCGTGGTGGTGTTGGTTACTTCAAAGGCGAAAGTGCTTTAGGTTTAAGCGTACGTGCAACATCTGATAATGGCAGATATAGTATTACAGGTGGTGTGGCAGGAAGTCGTGCTGGTGTTGCAGCTAGTGCAGGCTTAGAGGTTACATTAGACTAAATATAAAAACTATAGCTAAGTAAAAAATAAGTTTTAATTTTATAAAAATTACTTAGCTGTATACATATTGTTATTAATAGGATAAATATGAAAAAGATTATTGCAGCAACCGTATCTAGTTTACTATTACTGTGTGGTTCTGTTGCTCACGCTCAAAATAATGCAGAAAATATTGTTACATTTCCTGAAATTAAAAATTCATGGATGCCTGAAGGTGATTTCGTAAATGTAGATAATTTACGTAAAGTAGCACCTGGTTTATCAAAAGACCAATTATATAAATTGATTTCTCGTCCTCATTTTAGTGAAGGTATTTTTGCACCAAAAGTTTGGAATTATATTTTTAATTTCAGAACTGGTACAGGTGCTGATTATGTTACATGCCAATACCAAATTAAATTTGATGATAAAGAAATTGTTAAATCAACACATTGGAAAGATGGTGCTTGTGCTAATTTCTTAGTAATGCCTGCACCACAAGTAATTAAAGAAATTACTAGAGAAGTTCCAACTGAATTTGATATGAGCAAAATACCAATGCCATCTACGCAAAACTTTGCAATAGCTGGTGATGTATTATTCAGCTTTAATAAGCATAACTTATCTGATTTACGTAATGAAGGACGTATAGAATTAGATAAAATAGCTGAAAAAATTAAAGCATACAAAACAGTTGATTTAATTCGTGTAATTGGTCATACAGACCCATTATCTTCAAGCGAATATAACTTCACTTTATCTTATAAACGTGCTCAAACAGTTAAAAAACATTTAATTGCTGCAGGTTTAGATGGTAATGTGATTCAAACTAGAGGTGCTGGAGAAACAGAACTAGTTAAAACACTTGAAGAATGTGGTAGTTCATCAAAAGCTAAAGCTAGCAGTAAATCTAGTTTAGCTGAGTGCTTATTACCTAACCGCCGTGTAGAAATTGAAGTAATTGGCACTAAATAATATTTATCCCCTTTTATATTATTAATGCTACCTAACTTCAAATTAAGGTAGAAAAATAAAAGCAAGGTTTTAAGCCTTGCTTTTTCTATTTCATATATTTATATATTATGTTTATCTATACAAATGCATTATATAAATTTCTTGTATAATCTGGCACTATCTATTCTCCTTTAATACCAATCACTGCATATTGTGTATGTTCTTAGCTTGGTTCATCATCATTATTTCAAATTGATTTTTGTTTTTGTAATGCATATAATTGCAATGCATCATCTAAATGTGGTTGAATGCCTGTTTGAATTAAATCAGCATGTTGAATGATATTTAGTAATCCATGTTTTTCTAAGTCATCTTTAGATTTTATCTGATTATTCATATCTTTTACTTGAATTGATAACTTTTGTGAAATTGCATGCATAAAATTATTTATAACTGCATGTGTTTGCTGTCCTTTAGTATTGTAATTATTATCAATATTTTCTAATTTAGATAAAACAGTTTTTATTTGGTCATTATTAATACCTGCTATTCTATCTAATGGTATAATTTGCAGTGCTAATTGTGTAAATTGATTAATCTTTTTCTCATTTTCTGATAAGATATTTTTTTCATCATCGTTTAATTCAATTCCTTGAGCATCAAGCATCATTTTTGCTCGTTTTGGGTCAAATTTTAATGCTTCAAATAACCCTTTATAAATAATATCTTGGAAAACTTCCATTTTATCAAATATAATTTTCAGATTTTGAATATCTTTATAACTAAAGTTTTTAATACTAGGTAAACCACTAAAAACTTGTAATCCTGTACCTGTAGCGGATATTTGAGCAGATAAGCCAATTGCCCTTGCTTCATCTAAATGTAATTTTTTGGTTTTACCCTTACTCCCTGCCCTAGAACTTGTATTTGAATTTTGAATAAGTGGAGTTGGTATAATTTTCTCAACTAAATCATCTGTTGTTGCACCTTGAGGTTTTTGAATTTCAATTGGAGATAAATCATGTACTTTAATTTGTTCTGGATTATATGCGAATAATTTACGATAATCACGAATACCAAACTGCCTAAATTTATCTAATTTAGAGGCTAATTTTTTATCTGACATTACTTCTTGATACTGTTTTGCTCGTCTATCTATGGCTGAATTTCCAGCATCAATAATTGAGGTTGCAAGTACATTTTGTAGATTTTCTGTGCTGCTTAGGTAATTTGCATCTATCCCCTGATAAGTTCCATGTGCATGGTATTTAGCACCTCTCATGATATCACTACCACCGCCGTGATTAATAATAATATCAATTGGCTCTAGTCCATTTTGAATACGATTATAATAATAATTATCTAGCCAAATCTTAATATTACTTACAGCTTCCGAAATAACTAACTCGCCTGATATCCCCATTTTTTTTGAGCATCGCTATATCCTACAAATATTTGGATACGGTTATTGGCAAATAAACCTTTATTGATAATTTTTTGCGTATTTTCAAATAGATTCTTAATGTCATCTTCTGTTTCAGCGAGCATTACAAAATCTGTATTTTGGCTAGTTTCTTTATTTGTAGATATTTGAGCTAATTTTTCCATAAAACGCATAAAATATACATCATTATCATTTCTTTCGTCAGAAATTTGGTAAGTTTTAAACACATCAGTATGCTCTTGAATTAGTAGCATTCTATTTAATTCTAGTTGAGATACTTTGCTCAATTCATCTTTATGTTGAATAATTGTATTAATATGATTTTTATTATTAATCAAACTACTAATTACTTTTTCGCTTGGTTGTTCTATTTGATTAGTATTTTCATTTTTCTTGGCATAATTTTTAATATCATCATTTACATCTTGACCATACTTAGCAACGATATTTGCCATATCATTTGCACAAACATCAATAACTTTTGATGATTGCCTAACATCAAGTTTATATCCAGATAATCCAATATTATTTAAAATAAATACTAAATGTTTTAAGTCTGAATTTGAACTTACATCTAAAGTATGAATTAGATTTAATAGTTGAGTTTGAGCAAGGTTAATATGTGATTGCTCAATTATTCCATTTGATGATTTTTGTGATTTTAAATCTTGCATCACATTTTGCATACTCAGTGCAATATTTTTTAATTCACGATTATCATTATTTATTAAATTTACAATATGGTTTTCTGCAAAATTAATTACGCAATCTTGAGATTGTTTTAATGCATCTTGCATTGTTTCATGTGTGATATTAATATTACCATCTGCATCACAACCTGCCCATGAGTGCAAATCTAGTAAATTGTTATATTCGTGATAATTATCAATACCCAAATTTTGCATAACTTGCGGTATAGATTCCATAATATTTTGTAAATAAAAAATTTTACGTGCCACTTCTTCTGTTACGCTTAAATTCTTACTTGGCATTACAGGGTGTTGATTATGTAAAGTGCCTTTATGCTTATGCATTTCATAATTTCTATCAAAAATATTTGTAGGGTGTGCAGTATTAGCTGGTGAAAATATTGGTATTCCTGTTTTAGGAATGGAAAAAGATTTTGCTAAATTACGAACTCTATTGATAATATGAGAGTTTGGCATTTTAGGCGATGAAGCAATAATATCTTGTAGTTTATGTTGAGCAATAACATTAAATCTAGTAATTTTAGTCATGTTTAT
>JBJOQB010000182.1:0-5732 GCA_046050125.1 Pseudomonadota bacterium | reverse complement strand
AAATAAACATGCCCTATCTTTCGATGAATACAATAATATATTAGTACTTAAAGATGTTTTAAATGATATTTACAATGAAAAATTTAAAAATTTATTAGACAAAAAATTTATTTATTCCATAAAAAAATACCATTTCCACGATACGGGTAGAAATTCCCCATTTAATCAAATATCTAATATAGAAACTCATAAGTCTTTTTTAGAGTCAAATGGCAGAAATATTGGAGCTTTTTTATATAATATATTTAAAAATAATAATGATACATATAGATTTATTGTATCTACTATCCAAAGTATATCTCCTTATTTTTTAGATTTTTTTATTGAACCAAATGAAAATGGCGACGTACAATTACTTTGGAGACATAAGGAATTTGAGCAATTAATGGGTGTTACTGATTTATCAGACGGAACAATTCGTTTTATTGCTTTAGCAACTTTATTTTTACAGCCAAATTTACCACAAACGATAATAATTGATGAGCCAGAGCTTGGTTTACATCCTTTTGCCATTGCAAAATTAGCAGGATTAATAAAGTCAGTATCTGCTCAAGGTTGCCAAGTAATAATTGCTACTCAATCAGTAGAATTAATTAATCATTTTGAAGCAGAAGATATAGTAACCGTTGACCAAATTAATGGCGAGAGTAATTTTAAGCGTTTAAATAGCCAAGAATTAGAGCATTGGCTTGAAGATTACAGTTTAGGTGAGTTATGGCAAAAAAATATAATAGCTAATGGACAGGTTAACTACTAAATATGAAAAGAATTATAATTATTTGTGAAGGGCAAACAGAACAAGAGTTTTGCAAAAGCATACTCCAAAACTATCTAGAAAAATTTAATATTTATTTAGAAGCTCAGCTTATTTGGCATTCTAAAGGTGGTATAGTGCCTTGGAAAGATTTAGAACCACAAATTAAGCACTCATTAAGAGATGAATCATGTTTTGTAACAACTTTTATAGATTATTACAAATTCCCTAAAAAGAAGTTTTTAAATACCGAAGATGCTCATAAAAATTCTGATAAATATCAGATATTAAATTTGTTGCAGGATAAAATGAAAGATGAAGTATGTAGTGATAGATTTATTCCATATATTCAACTTCATGAATTTGAAAGTTTGCTATTTCATAGTAAAGAATATTTTAGTATTATACCTAGAAATAGAATTAATGATATTAAATATTTAACTAAAACATTAAATACATATCCTGATAATTGTGAATTAATAAATTGTGGAGATGATACAGCACCATCAAAAAGGCTAAAAAATAAAATTATAAAAGGATATGTTAAAGATATTGATGGGATTGCTATTGCAAAGCAAATTGGCTTACAAAATATATTTACTAAAAATCCTCGTTTTAAAAATTGGATAGAATTAATAGTTAACATAGCTAAATGATATTTTCATAATATATATGATAAAATGGGCATAACTTAATATATATAAATTTAGGGGAATATTATGGGAATAAATCGTAAACAGTCTCTAACAGTGAATATTTTTTTACAAAAGAATAATAAAGCTAAACATGTTAAGCAAAATCCATATTCATGGCTATAAATCAATTAAGGGACTGGAATTAGAATTAAAACCTATTAATATTTTAATTAGTCTTAATATTAGGTTCTGAAAGTAGCTGAAATTGATTTTTTCTTTCTTCTGCACTTTCCAAACCATCTAATTCTTTTAATTTAGAAAAAGAATGTAACGAAATTGGTGGTATATTCCATCTATTTAAAACTAATTTAAGACATTCTAAACTATCATCTTTACAGAAAATTAAATTTACTTTTCCTGCTTTAAATGTTTCAACCATTGATTCAGGGTGTGATGATTGAAGTTCTTCAAATTGTTCAAAAAACACTACAATTGGTATTTTACTTAGCTTATCAAAATCATCTTTTAACTGCGGAGAACTCTCTATTTTCTTCTTAAAGCTTAGCAGTAAAACTAAGTGTTTTTCACGCCTTTTACTTGATTCAATATCATCTACATTATTTGAGATATAATCTTTGGATAATTCTATATTTTTATCTATATCAATTTTATCTGCATATGCATTATTATTTACAAAATGTCTTAGTGGTTCTGGGCTTAAAATTTTTAAGTAATTTATGCCAAATATGACATTTTCTGGGTAATTATTCCAATAAGGAAAATGTAAAAATATGGTATCTCCTTTTTCTAAGGTAGATATCCCAAGCATTTTTGCTTAAATTAATTAATGTTGTAGCATTTGTGCCATGACCTATCGCTGTATAGTTAGAGTTAGGCAAATTTAATTTTGATGTATTTATAGATATTTTTATGATTTATTTTTATAAAATTTATTATAATTTGCTTGGTATTATAACAACAAATATCATGTAAAAACAGTTATAATACATAAAACAAAATCAAATCTATAAATAATGCTAAAACACTTTAGTAAATTCACTCAACTGCTCACATCAATGCGTTTTGCTATTGCTATGTTATTAGTTATAGCAATATCAAGTATTATCGGAACAATCCTCAAACAAGCTGAGCCATACACAAATTATGTTAATCGCTTTGGCGATTTTTGGAGTAAAGCATTTATATATTTAGACTTACATCAAATCTACAGTGCATGGTGGTTTTTGCTTATACTAGCTTTTTTGGTTATCTCTACTTGCTTATGCATTATGCGTACGTGGCCAAAATTTTATAAGCAAATTAAAAACTATCAATTAAATGCTCGCAAAGAATTTCTACAAAATCAAACACTAAACACATCATTTGAATTAGATGAAAATAAAAAGTCGCATAGCGCTGAAGATTATACAAGCTATTTAAAAAAACAAGGTTTTAAATTTAAAATTAAAACTTATGAAGATATTAATAATTACTTAATCGCAGGCAAATCAGGCAAGGCAAATAAATGGGGCTACCTGTTTGCACACATTGGCATAGTAGTGGTATGTGTTGGTGGATTAATTGACGGTAATTTGCCGTTAAAAATTCTGCAAATGCAAGGCAAAATTAAACCATTTAATGGTGAGAATATTATCCCGCAAAATGCTATTTTATCCAGTGATAATGCTAGCTTTAGGGCTAATTTATTTGTGCCTGAAGGCGAAAGTGCAAATCTTGCAATTATCAACACTACAGATGGCATACTAGGGCAAAAATTACCATTTAATGTTGAGTTAAAACGTTTCTGGGTTGATTACTACGAAACAGGTATGCCAAAGCGTTTTGTTAGCGATATAAAAATAAATGATAGCATAAATAATAAAGTAGTTGATGCAACTTTAGAAGTGAATAAGCCGTTTAATTATAATGGATATAATTTATTTCAAGCGTCTTTTGAAGATGGAGGCTCAAGCCTAGAGCTAAAAGCAAATAATTTAGTATCAAATTTAAATTCACAAAACATATTAAAAGAAAATTTAAAAATAATTGTAGGTCAATCGCAAAAAGTTAAGCTGAATAATCAAGAATATACATTAGATATAACAGATTTTAGAGCAATTAATGTACATAATTTGCAAGAAAACAATAGCGATAATAAAGATGCCAAAGAACAAAACAAAATTAAAAATTTACATGGTAGTTCTGCACAAATTAAAGATAAAAAATTTAAGAATATTGGCCCTTCAATCGAATATACCTTACGTGATAGTGCAGGGCAAGCAGTAGCTTACCATAGCTACATGTTGCCGATTATGGTAAATGATAAACCAACTTACTTGATTGGCATGCGAACGGATAATATGACGCCGTTTAAGTATTTACATATTCCTGCTGGTGTTTCATCATCTAATATTGATGATTGGTTAAGCCTATATCAAGCATTACATAATCAAGATATGCGTAGCCAAGCGGCATTAAAATATTCAAAACAATATTCAGAAAAATTACAAAGTTCATTGTTTGAAAGTAGTTATAAAGCATTGAATATTTTTGCACAAGGCGGATTATCTGCATTATCTGAATTTATTCAAAAAACTGTACCAGCTAAAGAGCAAGCAAAAGCAAGTGAGGTAATTTTACGTATGCTACAAGGTAGTTTATGGGAATTATGGGATATTAGCCAACAAAAAATTTCACATAAACCATTAGATAAAAGCGTAGAAAATCAAGATTATCTACAAAGAGCTTTAATTGCTATATCTGATGCTTCATTATTAAAAACAAATACATGGTTTAGTCTTGCTTCATTTAATGAAAAGAAAGCTAGTGTAATTCAGGTAACAAAATCCCCAGGGCAAAATATTGTATATTTAGGTTGTTTATTATTAGTTGTCGGTGTGTTTTTAATGATATTTATTCAGGAAAAACGTTTATGGCTACTTAAACAAAATAACACTATAATACTAGCAATGCAGTTTCAAAGAGAAAATATGCATAGTGAAAACCAGTTTACAGAGATAAGTGATGAAATCAAAAAAATTTAATTTATTCTTTATATTATATTCTTTAATTATGCTTTTATTAGCAGGTTTTAGCTTTGTAAAATTCAATCATTATATGGATATTTACGAAAAGGGTATTTTAATTGGTACGCCTTTTGTATTAATTTACATTGCTTATCTTTTTCAGCCATTTGCTAGATTAATTTTAGCTACTTTTATTTTGGCTATGCTTGGTATTAGTGCATATCATGGCAATTTAGACATGGCTCAGAAATCATTTTTATTAAAATATTTTTTATCTAGCCAAACAGCAATTATGTGGATGACATTTTGCATATTTAGCTCTATGCTAAGTTACTGGATTGGCTTGTGGAAATCATCAAGTTTTGTATATAAATGTGCAAGTAAATTTGTAAGCATCGCCATCGTAATGGGTACTGCAGGCATGCTTGTGCGTTGGTTTGAAAGTTATTTAATTAGCGTAGATGTTGGGCATATTCCAATTTCAAATTTATATGAAGTCTTTGTATTATTTTGTTTAATTACATTGCTTATATATTCTTATTATGAATATAACTATAAAACCCCATCGCTCGGAGCTTTTGTATTGCCAATTATTGCTAGTGCAAATGCATTTTTAGTTTGGTATGCAATGAGAGGAGCTCATGAAATTCAGCCATTAGTACCTGCCTTACAAAGCTGGTGGATGAAAATTCATGTTCCTGCTAATTTTATTGGTTATGGTACATTTGCTTTGGCAGCTATGCTTGGTTGTGCTTATCTTATCCGTTTTAGTTACGAGAATAAGCTAAATTATACTACTAATACTGCTATTGATAATAATAATTCATCAAGTAAAAGGCATATGTTTGCAGAAAAACTACCAAATACAAAAATAATTGATGATATTATGTATAAAGCAATTGCTTTAGGTTTTGCTTTTTTTACTTTGGCTACAATATTAGGTGCATTATGGGCTGCTGAGGCATGGGGTGGTTACTGGAGTTGGGACCCTAAAGAAGTTTGGGCTTTAATTGTATGGTTAAATTATGCAGCATGGTTACATATGCGTTTAATCAGTGGCTGGCGTGGTAATGTGCTGGCATGGTGGGCAATTATTGGGTTGTTTGTAACTACATTTGCATTTATGGGTGTAAATATGTTTTTATCGGGTTTGCATTCTTATGGGACTTTGTAAAAATATTATCTAATAGAAAGACTGATTGATAATAATTTAAATCAGCTATAATATATTAAAATATAATTTTAAGAAAATATATGAATACTTCAAGCAGAATACTAATAGATGGCGTAATTAAAGGAATTAAAAATAAAGATATT
>JBJOQB010000181.1:0-3278 GCA_046050125.1 Pseudomonadota bacterium | reverse complement strand
CTCTAAAAATAGTTCATATAAAATATAGCTAGCTAATATCTTTTAAGATTAATCAAAATAGCTATATGACTATTCAAATTTATAACATAAATAACCTAAAATACATAGATGCAAGAACATTTAAATAATATAAACGAAAATACTAATTATAAATGTGGCATGATTGCCATAATTGGTAAACCAAATACAGGTAAATCAACTCTATTAAATGCACTAGTAGGGCAAAAAGTAAGTATTACCTCTCGCAAGGCACAAACTACTAGGCATAGAATAATTGGTATTCAGACCCAAGAAAATGCACAATATGTATTTGTAGATACTCCAGGATTTCAGACAAAACATAGCAGTGCCTTAAATCGTAAATTAAATAAAACAGTAAATAGTACTATTTTTGGTGTTGATGTTATTTTAATGGTTGTGCAAGCTAATCAATTTCAAGATGCTGATGCTGCGGTTTTAGAACTTTTACCTAAAGATATTCCTGTAATATTAATATGCAATAAAGTAGATACTGTTTCATTTGAAGATAAGCCAAGTTTGCTACCATTCTTGCAAGATATGCAAAGTAAATTTCCGTTTAAAGAATTAGTACCCATGAGTGCTAAAAATCCTAAAGATATACAAAGATTATTAGAAATAATATTAAAATATATGCCAAATCAGCCAGCTATGTATGGCGAAGATGATTTAACAGATAAATCACAAAGGTTTTTAGCAAGCGAATTAATTCGAGAGAAAATTTTTAGATTAACAGGCGATGAATTGCCATATCAAAGTACCGTAGTGATTGATAAATTTGAAGAAGGCAAAAAACTAAGTCGAATTTTTGCAACTATTTTAGTTGATAGACCATCACATAAAGCAATGGTAATTGGCAATAAAGGCGAAAAATTAAAACAAATTGGCACAGAAGCTAGACAAGATATGGAAAAAATATTTGGGCATAAAGTTTACCTAGAGTTATGGGTAAAAGTTAAAGGCGGTTGGGCGGATAATGAAGCTGGATTGCGTGCCTACGGATATGAAGATTAATATCTTAAAAATATGAAATTTATAGCTTATCAAGAACAAGATTTTGCCCATATTGCAAAGCATATTCTACAAACAATTAGTGATTTATGCTTAGGAAATACCTTAAATATAAATAATACATATATTGATTTAGAAGGAAATTTAGGGGCAGGTAAAACAACTCTTGTAAGATATATTTTGCAAGAGCTTGGATTTCATGGAAGAGTAAAAAGCCCTACATATAACTTTTTAGAAAGTTATGATATTCAAGGATTTCATAACTATTCTAATCTACAACATTTTGATTTATACCGCTTTACACATGAACAGATGTGGCTTGAAAATGGATTTGATGAGTATCTAAACTCTAACAATCTTGTTTTTATTGAGTGGTCAAATCTAGCAAGCAATCTACTACCAAAACCAATAATTAAAGTACAAATAATTATTGATGAAAATGATAATAGAGTAATAACTTGTAATACATAGCATAAAGTGAAATATTGAATAGTTCAGCTATATATCACAAATATTACATATAATAATTCTACTTAATATTTCTTGTTGCTTGCTCTTCAATATTCATAGTATTTGACATAGTCATTTGCATAGTTTGCTTTAGATTTTGTGCATATTCCATATTCTTACTATTAATATAGTCTCTAACTATTTTTTCTTGCTCTGAAAAACTCATAGTTGAAAATTCTGGATTACTAAGCTTAATATCTCCTTCAATTTTTTGATATCTTTCATCAGATTTTGTAATATTAATTGGAGTTGGGTACCAAGGACTAGAGATTTTAGAGTTAATATTAAGATTATTATCCGTAATCAATATCTCATTAGATAAGCCTGTCGTTATTTTATCATTACGACGGTTTAATTGATTATTTTCTGCCCACCATATTGCAGGATTTACAAGTTTACCATCACTATTTCTAATTTGATAATGGACATGATTTGCATATTGTTTACTTCCTTGAGGTCCTCTTCCTCCCATTTCTCCAATAACATCATTTACTTTAATGCTTTGTCCAATTTTAACTACTTGAGAATCTAAATGCAATATTTCATGCATAAATCCATCTTTATCTTTAACTGAAACTATACCATATCCTGCCTTACCGCTAGCAGCTACTACAGTACCTGATACAGGAGAGTGTACACTTGGATTTGCCATATTAATACCAGATTGACCACCAACATAATTAAAGTCAATTCCATTATGATGCCCATGTTTTCCATTTAAAACTCGATGACCAAAATTGCTAGTAATATGTACTTTATTTTCCCCAATATTTGGTAAAATAGTTCTTAATACACTATCAAAATGTTTTTTGCTATCTTCATCAAGATTTTTTTTCACATTTTCAGGTAATATATAGTGTTTAATATTTTTCTCTAAACTCTCAAATAAATCATTCTTATTGCTATATTTTGTAGTAATATCTTGGATATTTTTGATTCTTCTTATTGTATCTTTTGGATTAGATTGCCCATATTGAGTTGCTAATTTAAAATTTATCATATCTTGAATATCAATTTTATCATCTGCTTTAAAGCTACGATTGCTAAATGGTATATCTATGTTTGCATCTGGCTCATTAAGCATTTTTACCAGCTGTTCAGGAACGGTTAATTTATTTTTATCCCTTGCACCAAACTGATTAAATGTGTCAGCAATAATTAATTGTGCTGTAAGATTATTTTGTAAAAATTCCTTTGATTGTGGATTTTGTATATTAGCAATTACATCTTGTACATGTTTTGCTTTTTTATATATTTGCTCTTCATAATCTTTATTGATAATAGCAACACCTTCATTACTTGATATTGCTTGATTAATCTTACCTTTTAGCTGATTATAAATTTGCGTATCTTCTTGCGTGAAATTATTACATGGTTTATACAAATGCTGTTTTATCTGCTCAATTTCATTCTGAGTTAAAATATTTTTACCTTTAGTATCTGTTGCATTTTTTAGTATATATTCAAAAATTGGCTGATTTTGCTTCGATGATATATCCCTTTGAATACCACCAAAACTTAAGCCACTAATGCCTTTTTCTGCATTACTAATTTGATATGCACCATGTCCACCTCGCAATTCATTTACCATCATCATTTTATGTATATAAAATACTAAATCATCTTTTTGTGTTAAAGAATTTCCGCCACTGAATTTTTTTGACATATCTCATCTCTATAATATTTATATTTTGCAATATTATATATGATTTATATTTTCAATAAAAAAAATCGTACAT
>JBJOQB010000180.1:0-12074 GCA_046050125.1 Pseudomonadota bacterium | reverse complement strand
TTTTACAAGAAGATAGAATTTATCTAAAAGAAACTAGCACTATCATCGATAAAGAGATATTTTTACAAAGCCAAAATTTTATAAAACCTGATATGTATGATATTATTTTAATAAATTAAATATTTTTTGAGAGTTAATGCCCATAATTATATGTAACAAAAAATGTAATGCATAATCTTATTTTGTTATATAAAAATACTTAACAACACGCAAAAAACAATCAACTAGATATAATTTAACTAATACGTATTATTATTTATAATGCTTAATTGTAAATGTATAATCACTTAATATAAAAAATATAACACATATATAAAATATAATATAAATTATGACTACTCACTACAAAAACAATGATATAAAGCAAAAACAATACAAAACTCTAGCCTTATTCGATTTAGACCATACATTAATCCCAGTTGATAGCGACCAACAATGGGGACAGTTTTTAAGTCGTGTTGGAGCAGTTGACCCTGTTAATTATGCAAAAGAAAATGAAAGATTTTACCAAGAATACCAAAAAGGTACACTGAATATACAAGAATTTTTAAATTTTGGCTTAAATGTATTAACTAAATATTCACGTGAAAAATTAGAAGCACTTCAAAATGAATATATTGAAACAGTAATAAAACCAAATATAAAACCACAAGCCCAAGAATTATTGTATAATATCAGACAAACAGGGGCAATATGCGTATTAGTTACGGCTACAAATAGTTTTGTAGGCTTACCAATTGCAAAATTATTTGGATTTGATGAGCATCATTTAATTGCGACAGAACCAAATACTAAAGATAATTGTCCATGGTATACAACAAATGCAGAATTTACAGGAACAGTACTAGGTACGCCAAGTTTTCAAGGCGGAAAAGTAACAAGAATTGAAGAATGGCTTATAAAAAATCGTTATACAAAAGAATGTTTTAATACAATATTTGCATATTCTGATTCGCATAATGACATACCAATGCTAGAATGGGCAAATATGCCAATTGCAACTAACCCTGATAATAAAATGCATGAACATGCTTTAAAAAATCATTGGCCAATTTTATCTTTATTTCCTTAATTTATAGCTTGTTTTATATTTTTTGTGTTCACAGGCTCACGACTACGTTCATCTAGGCGTAGGCAAAAAATCTGAAGAAGATAGTACAAATAGTACAGCTAGGAAGATTTTTAAGTACAACAATAATGACCAAAAATATAGAATTAGCTATACCTAAATTTAGGTGTAAGATAAATATAAAAGATAATATAATACATAGATGATAACAAAAATAATTAAACGCTTACTGCATAAATCAGATATAAAAACAGCAAAAATTATCACAAAACATAATATTAATGTACAGCACATTTCAGCAAATGCATTATATGTTGTTTCAGAATTACAAAAGGCTGGATTCAAAGCTTTTGTAGTTGGCGGTGCAGTACGTGATTTACTGTTAGAAATTACACCTAAAGACTTTGACATAGCAACTGATGCAACACCAAACCAAGTTTGTAAAATTTTCAGAAAAGCACGCATAATTGGCAAAAGATTTCAAATTGTACTAGTCCCTTTTTATAGGTCAAGAGAACAAGAAATAATTGAAATAACAACTTTTAGGGCAAAATTAAAAGAAGATAGCGTTGTTTTAATTAAAGACCAATCACAAAGACCTAAAGTATCTAAAGGTGTACAAGTTAGCCAAAATTCTAGCAACAAAGTTGCGATGGACAGTAGCGGGCAAGTTTGGAATGATAATGTGTGGGGAACACATGAAGAAGATGCATCAAGAAGAGATTTTACTGTAAATGCACTTTACTACAATCCAATTGATAATAAATTATACGATTTTTACGATGGTATAAAAGACATCTCAAAGCAAACCCTACGCATAATCGGCGACCCAGCAACTAGATATAAAGAAGACCCTGTACGCATGTTACGCTTGGCTAGGTTTATGGCAAAAACAGATTTTATACTAGAAAAATCAGCATTAGCTCCAATTAAAGAACATGCAATTTTACTTGGGAACATTCCCCCTGCTCGATTATCTGATGAATTATTAAAAATGTTAATGGGTGGGTATGCTAGAGCGTGCATTAAAAATCTAGTTAAATTAGGCTTAGATAAACATATTTTACCATGGTATAAAGTACAATCTAAATTAAGTCAAGATTTTATTGAATTAGTGCTACGTAGAACAGATGAAAGATTAGAAGAAGGCAAAAGTGTGTCTGCTAGCTTTATTTTTGCTTCAATTTACTGGCCACAATTAGAACAAATTTGGCAAAAACTACAACCTCATCACCCATATGTTGAAAGCCTTGACCTTGCGATAGCTCAAGTAATTGCACCACTACAATTGCAAAGAAAAACAGTGGCAGATATGCAAGAAATTTGGCATTTACAACCACGTTTAGAAAAAAGACAAAAAGCTAGTATTATGAAAATTTTGGAACACCCAAGATTTAGAGCTGGTTATGATTTTTTAGTATTACGTTCAATGATTGATAAAAACTTAGAGCCACTTGCACAGTGGTGGACAATGATACAAGAACTTGATGAAGAACAACAGCAAAAAGAAATTGATAAATTAGTAATTCCTCGCAGTAGCAGTCGTGGTAGAAAGCCACATCGCCGTAGAACTCGTTCTAGTTCTAGTTCTAGTTCTTCTAGTGCTAGTAATACTGAGAATAAAACTAAAGCTGAGTAGAAAAAAAGCTATATCCAAACATTATAAATTAGCTATATAGCTTTTTAGTTAATTATTATATACTTATAGTACCATTCAAATAATATTAAGAACATTATGCGTGAAATTTCCATAAAATCTATCTCAATTGAAAACTTTAGATGTTTTAAAAATATAGAAGTAGAAAACTTTGGGCATATAAATTTAATTGTTGGAAAAAGCAGTGTAGGTAAAACAAATCTACTTGAAGCAATTCATTTATATTGTTCTAATATGAATATTGTAGAATTGTCTTCTATTTTAAATAATAGGCAAGAAATAAAAAATACCAGAGATGTTGAAATGATTATTTCAAGCATTTTCTATGGTAGACCTGAATTAGAAGAATTAATATCTAATAAAGAAGTAATAATAAGAGATAAAAACCACAGTGTGTCTTTAAATTTAAAGGAGTTTGATGGACTTAATATTCCATCAGAAGCTGTAGAACCATTTAAGGCGTTAGCATATCATCATAAAGAGTTTCAAGATTATATAAATAGACTTTCATTAGAAAAAGAACTTAGATTGGTTATAAACAATTATCATAATAAACAACAAGATTATCTGCTAAATATTTTTAATCCAAATAAAATTTCAGATTTATTAAATGGAACACAATATAAATCTCAAGATTTTATATATAAATCTGGGTTTGTAAAAACTAACTTATATTTATCTAATTTAACAAATCTATGGGATACAATTATTATTAATGATTTAGAAAGCAAAGTTACAAATTGCTTAAAAATAATTAATTCAAATATTGAAAGAATTGCTATTGTTGGAGAAGGTGTAGGCAAACATTTTATTATAAAACATAAGAATTTTCCAAAATTAATTCCGCTTAGCAGTTTAGGCGAGGGAGTTTCTAGAATTTTATGTATCTTATTACATATTATTAATCATCAAAATGGCGTTTTACTTATTGATGAATTTGAAAATGGTTTACATTATGAAATTCAATATGAAGTTTGGCAAATGTTATTTAAATTAGCCCAAGAACTTAATGTGCAAGTTTTTGCTACTACCCACAGTTTTGACTGTATCAAAGCATTTACACAAGTAGCAAATGAGGATAAGGAGCAAAGTGGAGTTTTAATTCGCCTTGAACAAAAAGAAGATAAAATTGTGCCTGTTCATTTTAGTGAAGAAGAACTTGAAATAATAACTCGTAGAGATGTTGAGGTTAGATAATGCCAAAACAAAATTTTGATTTTGAATTATACGTTGAAGGTGTTAATGATAAACATGCAATTACTCAATTAATGCTAAAATATAATTTTAATAATATTTATTATGAAAAAGAGAAGAAGCCTAGTAACTTAATTATTAAAGCTATAGATGAAACTGGGCAAACAGGCGGTATAGATGGCATAAATAATTTTTTACAAGAGCTAGATACTTTGATTAAAGCTAGCAAAAAAAATAGTATTGGTATAATTGTTGATGCTGATTTAAGTTCAGAAAATCGCTGGAATTCAATTAGAGATAAATTGCTTAAAATTGGATATAGTGAAATTCCAAAAGAAATACCCCAAGACGGATTTATAAGTAATCCACATTCTGAATATAATACAATTATTGGTATTTGGATAATGCCAAATAATAATTCTAAAGGCAAGATAGAAGATTTTTTACAATATCTAATTCCAAATAAAGAACATAATAAATTATTTGCGTTTGCTCAAAAAACAATTAATGAGCTTATGCCTCAAACAGAATTAATTAATGAAAATAATAGATTTAAAGATATCGATGAAAGCAAAGCTTTAATACATACATGGTTAGCATGGCAAGACCCACCAGCTAAACCTTTTGGAACAGCAATAAATGCAACTATTTTTAATTCACAAGCTCCTGAAGCAATTAATTTAATTAATTGGTTAAAAAAACTGTTTAATCAAGAAAATATATAACTATAATAATATTCTTAATGAAAATCCAATTACACTCCCACAACGAACACACCCACAGCATAACTCAAAAATTAATCACTCAAGGCATACACCCTACCATAGCCAGAATATTTGCACTTCGAGGTATTGAAGATAGCCAACAAGTTGATTACAAGCTTAGTAATTTACCTCACCCTGACACGCTCAAAGGAGCAAATGAAGCAGGACAATTACTCGCTCATGCTATACAAAACAATATCAACATGATAATTGTAGCTGATTATGACTGCGACGGGGCAACATCTTGTGCATTAGCAATTCGTGGATTAAAGTTACTTGCTCAAAAAAAAATTAATATTGATTTTATCGTACCGAATCGTTTTACGCATGGCTACGGCTTAACCCCTGAAATTGTTGATTTATGCTTAGAAAAAATGCCAAATGCACAACTATTAATTACTGTAGATAATGGCATATCTAGCATTGAAGGTGTTGATTATGCAAATAGAAAAGGGTTAGATGTACTAATTACTGACCACCATTTAAGCAGTAAAGAATTACCTACAGCTAAAGTAATTGTAAATCCTAACCAACCTGAATGTAATTTTGTTAGTAAAAATATAGCTGGCGTTGGCGTAATGTTTTATGTACTTATGGCAACAAGAATTGCCCTAAAAGAATTAAATTTCTATGAAAATAATAATATAAATATCCCCAGACTAGATACTTTACTTGACCTTGTAGCACTTGGAACAGTAGCAGATGTAGTAAAACTTGATGCAATTAATCGATGTTTTGTACATAATGGCTTACAAAGAATGCGTAACGGCACGATTCAAAATGGAATTGAGAGCATAGCACAAATTGCAGGTAGAGAATTAGCTAAAATTAGTAGTTTTGATTTAGGATTTGCAATTGGCCCCAGATTAAATGCTGCTGGTCGTATTGATGACATGAGTTTAGGTATAAACTGCTTAATTAGTGAAAATATTGACTATACGCAAAATACTGCAATAACACTAAATCAGCTTAATATTGAGCGAAAAAGCATTGAAACAGATATAAAAGAAGAGATTAATTTTCATCTTGAAGAAGTACAACCACAGCATAAAGCAATTTGCCTTTACGGCGAAGATTGGCATCAAGGCGTAATTGGTATCGTTGCCTCAAGATTTAAAGATAAATATCATTTACCCACACTAATTTTTGCTAAAAATAGCGAAGATGATGACGGATTAATCAAAGGCTCGGGGCGTTCGATAATTGGCTTTCACATGCGTGATGCAATTGATGCAATTAGTAAACAATATCCACAAATTATTACTAAATTTGGCGGTCATGCAATGGCAGCAGGTTTAACGATTAAATATGAATATTTTGAGCAATTCTGCCACGCATTTTACGAGTATGCAGAACAAAATCTCACGCCAGAACTTTTACAAAATAACATCTATATTGATGAAGAATTAAAAGAAGAAGAACATACTTTTGAATTAGCTAACTTAGTTCAACAACAAGTGTGGGGGCAAGGTTTTCACTCCCCTTTATTTGGAAATTATTTTACAGTAATTGAGCAAAAAATTCTCAAAGAGCAACATTTAAAATTAAAACTTGCACTTGGAAATTCAGTGTTTGAGGGTATTTATTTCTTTAACAATACAGAAGTTGATAGCGATAAAATATATGTTGCCTATGAATTAAGTATTAATACTTTTATGAATAAACAAAGCCTACAGTTGATGATAAAATATATTGAATAGAATATGTAATTTAGTTGTATAATATCAATATTATTTATTAAACATATTTTACATCATAGTTAATTATATGCCTAAATTTACATTTGCACTTAATCCAAATAAAGCTCAAGCTCAACTAAATTTATTTATCCCTAGCACATCACAACAAACTAATACTAAAGATAAGCAGTCAATTCAAGTAAAATCAATTGATTTACCCATAGCTAAGTCTTTAAAAGCACCCATAAATAACATTAACTATGTTAAATATGCTTGTGCAAGTGATGGAATTGAATTTCAAGTTTATGAACCTTCTAAACCTACTCAATCTAATTTTAGCTATTTTCTTCAAGCAAATATACACCCAAAACTACAAAATACTAGTGGTTTTATTTTTGCTAGATTTAATCAAAAAGATACTAAACCTACATTTGAAGTATGCTTACAAACAGGTAAATATACTGTACAAATACATGAACAAAAGTTACAAGATAATGAGCATATTCCCCATGGTTACTCAAATTCTGAAAGTTTAGGGGATATGGGAACAGAATTTATGGCAAAAACAAATGCTAGCATACAAAGAATGTTACATGTACCAAAAGCAGAGCTGGAAAAGCAAGCTACTAAAATCCTAACTGGTGTTCTTGTAAGTACTGAAATAGATTTAAATAACACATATCAAGCAAGTTATGATAAATCAATGAAAAATCGCATTGGTGAAAATGTAGCAGAGATTAGAAATTTTAAAGGCTAATATATAAAAGGTTTATACAAAATGTGCAGAAAAGCATATTATATATTCAATTAAAATATACAAAATACAGAGAATATGTGACATATCTTAATTATGCAGATATCTGCAAAGGCAGGTATCCACATAAATGTTTCTATAAAAACTATAAATTAACCAACTAAAGCTTTTTTAACTAAGTCGCCTAATTCAGATAAGTTTTTAGTAACTGTAATTCCACAAGCTTCCATAATTCCTAATTTAGCTTGAGCGGTATCATCACCACCAGAAACTAAAGCACCGGCATGACCCATACGTTTTCCAGGAGGAGCTGTTACACCAGCGATAAATCCAAATACAGGTTTTTTGCAATTGTCTTTAATCCAACGTGCAGCATTAACTTCATCAGGTCCACCGATTTCACCAATCATTACAATTGCATCAGTTTCCTCATCATCATTAAACATTTGAACTACATCAATATGTTTTAAACCATTTATTGGGTCGCCACCAATACCAACAGCACTAGAAACACCCAAGCCTAAAGCACTTAATTGAGCTACAGCTTCGTATGTTAATGTACCAGAACGTGATACAACACCTACACGACCTCTACGGTGAATGTGTCCAGGCATAATACCAATTTTAACTTCATCTGGCGTAATTAAACCAGGGCAGTTAGGACCTAATAACAAAGTTTTGCTATCAGATTTTTTCATATGGTCTTTAACCATCATCATATCACGTACAGGTATACCTTCAGTAATGCAAATTACTAAATCTAAGTTTGCATCTACAGCTTCGATAATTGCAGCTGCTGCACCCGCTGGTGGTACATAAATCACAGATACGCTAGCACCTGTTTTTTCTTTAGCTTCTTTTACTGTTGCGAAAATTGGCACACCTTCAAATGTTTCACCTGCTTTTTTAGGATTAACACCTGCTACAAAACAGTTTTTACCATTAGCGTAGTTTAAGCAACCTAAAGTATGAAATTGTCCTGTTTTACCTGTAATGCCTTGTGTCATTACTTTGGTATTTTCATTAATTAAAATAGACATAATATTCCTTTATTTTATATTACTATGATACATATCTAGATAATTTACTAATTACCTCTTGAGCTGTGCCATGGAGTTCAGAATCATTTTCTAAATAAGAATGTTTTCCTGCTCCACAAATACCGATAACATCATTTAAAATTGCTACCAAGTAATTGGGAGTTCTTTCATGCTTTATTTGTTCATCTGTAAGTTTTTGATTTACCTCAATCAGTAAACTCTTAAAACTATCACATTTATTATTTTTATAAATGAAATCAGACACATTTTTGTTTGCATGAGAAGATGTTACAAACTTACTCCATGAAGCATGCGATACGCTCATAATATGCTCATAATTTTTGTATTATTTAGATGCAGCTACAACTGATTTTGCAGCATCAGCTAATGTGTCAGCACTGATGATTGGTAAACCGCTTTCAGCAAGCATTTTTTTACCTAAATCTTCATTAGTACCTTTCATGCGTACTACTAAAGGTACAGTTAAAGACACTGCTTTACATGCAGCAATAACACCTTCAGCAATAACGTCACAACGCATAATTCCACCGAAAATATTTACTAAAATTGCTTTTAAATTAGGATTTTTTAACATAATTTTGAAAGCTTCAGTAACTTTTTCTGTAGTTGCACCACCACCTACGTCGAGGAAGTTTGCTGGCTCGCCACCAAATAATTTGATTGTGTCCATTGTAGCCATTGCTAAACCAGCACCGTTTACTAAACAACCAATATTACCATCTAAAGAAATATATGCTAAATCGAATTTAGAAGCTTCAACTTCAGCTGGGTCTTCTTCATCTAAGTCTCTGTATTCAACGATTTCTGGGTGTCTGAACAATGCATTGCTATCAAAGTTGAATTTTGCATCTAATGCAACTACTTTGCCATTACCTGTAATGATTAATGGATTAATTTCAGCTAAGCTTGCATCTGTTTCTAAGAATGCTTTGTATAAACCTAATAATGCATTTACGCCTTCTTCTAGGCTTGCTTCAGGAATATCAATTTTACGGCATAAGTCAGCAGCTTCATCATTTGTTAAGCCTACTGCTGGGTCTACGAATGTTTTGTGTAGCATTTCTGGGTGTTTTTCAGCTACTTCTTCAATATCCATACCACCTTCGCTAGATGCCATTACGCAAATAGTTTGTGTAACACGGTCAGTTACTAAACCAATATATAATTCTTTTTTAATATCTGCACCTTCTTCTACGAGTAGGCGTCTTACTTTTTGACCTTCTGCACTAGTTTGGTGTGTTACTAATTGCATGCCTAGAATGTTAGTAGCATATGTACGTACTTCATCTAAACTTTTAGCTACTTTTACGCCACCGCCTTTACCACGTCCACCTGCGTGAATTTGAGCTTTAACTACCCAAACTGAACCACCTAATTGCTCTGCTGCTTGCATTGCTTCTTCAACGCTAAACGCAGGAATTCCTTTTGGAACAGGAACGCCAAATTTTTTTAAAATTTCCTTGCCTTGATATTCATGAATTTTCATGCAATTTCCTAGATATTTAAATAAGAATAGGTGCTATTTTAACATAGTTTTGGGGGTAGAACAAATAAAATAAAATCATCTCAATTACTTATATTATGTGAAATATTATCAATGAATTTGTCTCTATCTACATGCTTTTGTTATCATTTAGCTATATTTATTCTATAATCATATTTATTCATATATAATATTTAAAACAAAATGCAGGAAATGCAGATGATAGATGAGCAAAACCATATTGATTTTAAAGAGCTAAAATATAAATTACAACAAGCAAAAATACTTGTAGTTGGCGACATTATGCTAGACCGTTATTGGTTCGGTGATACTAATCGTATTTCGCCAGAAGCCCCTGTACCTATAATAAAAATTAATAAATTTGATGACCGATTAGGTGGAGCTGCTAATGTGGCACGCAATTTAGCACATCTAGGCATAAATGTTGGCATTTTAGGCTGTATTGGGCAAGATGAAGCAGGTCTTAAGGTACAAACATTGCTTACAGAAGAATGCATTAATGCTTACTTACAAACAGCAGATAGCTATACAACTATACTAAAATTACGTGTTCTAGCTCGCCAGCAACAAATGTTACGTTTAGACTTTGAGGAAAATCTACCTCATGAATTATTAGAAAAAATTGAATATGGATTTGAAAAATTAATCAGTCAATATGATTTAGTAATTCTATCTGATTATAACAAAGGCTGTTTGCGAAGTGCGGATAAATTAATTCAAATTGCAAAACAGCATAATGTGCCTGTGCTAGTTGACCCTAAAGATAAATCATTATCCAAATACCGTGGTGCAAGCGTGATTACGCCAAATTTAAAAGAATTCGAGGAAATAGCAGGCTCATGGGCAAATGAAGAAGAACTTCACATCAAAGCTCAAAATATACGAGAACAATTTAACTTACAATCTTTATTGCTTACACGTTCAGAACACGGCATGACTTTATTTACTGCATCTGGTTACGAACATTTTAATGCCCAAGCAAAAGAAGTATTTGATGTTTCAGGTGCGGGCGACACAGTAATGGCAGTTTTAGCTGCAATTTTATCTATAACAGATGATATAAAACTTGCTACAAAATATGCAAATATTGCAGGTGGAATTGTTGTTGGCAAACTGGGTACATCGACCATAGAATTTGATGAGCTTTGTGCTTCTATAGCTAAATAAACGATTAATATATTTAGGAAATAATTATGCATGACAAAAAATATGAAAATATAAAACAAAAGCCAATAATTGTTACAGGTGGTGCAGGTTTTATTGGTAGCAATATCGTTGAAGTATTGAATAAACGAGGCTATAAAAATATTATAGTTGTGGATAATTTAAAAAATGCTGCTAAATTCAAAAATATTGTTGATTTAGAAATAGTTGATTTTATTGACAAAAATGATTTTATGCAGGAAATTATTCATAATCCGCAAAAATATAAAGATATATCTGCAATTTTTCATGAAGGTGCATGTTCCGATACAATGGAGCATGATGGGCATTACATGATGAAAAATAATTTTGAATACTCAAAAAATTTATTTAATCATTGCCAAGAGCATAAAATTCCATTTTTATATGCTTCATCAGCTGCAACTTATGGTAATGATATTAAATTTAAAGAAGAAAGAGCTTGCGAACAGCCATTAAATGTATACGGATACTCGAAATTATTATTTGATAATTATGTAAGATATCAACTGCAACATAAAAAAACTACGGCTCAAGTAGTTGGATTTCGCTATTTTAATGTTTATGGTCCTAGAGAGTGCCACAAAGGTAAAATGGCTTCTGTAGCCTTTCATCACTATGTGCAGTATGCAAAAGATAGCAAAGTAAAGTTATTTGGTGAATATGCTGATTATGGTGCAGGAGAGCATACCCGTGATTTTATTTATGTTGGCGATGTAGTTGAAGTAAATTTACGCATGTGGGAAAGTGGGCTAGATAGTGGAATTTTTAATTTAGGCACAGGCAAAGCAGAACCATTTAATAATATCGCAATAAGCATAATCAATAACTACAGAAAAGATGAATGTAAACAAGAATTGCAACTACATGAATTAGTAGAGCAAAATTTACTTGAATACATTGATTTTCCTGCTAGTTTGCATGGTAAATACCAAAGTTATACACAGGCAAATTTACATAATTTACGTAGTGTAATTGAATATAATTTCTTGAGTGTGGCACAGGGAATTGAAAAGTACTATGCTTGGTTAAAAGATAATTATTCAAGGTTTTATAGCTAGAGAGTGTTTAATATAGATAGATAAAAGATGATTTAATGTCATTCCCGTGTAGACGGGAATCCAGTAAACAAAAACTCTGGATACCTGCCTTCGCAGGTATGACGCTACTGTAGGTAAATTAGCCAAAATAAAGAATTGTATATTTATAA
>JBJOQB010000179.1:0-6218 GCA_046050125.1 Pseudomonadota bacterium | reverse complement strand
ATTAAATATATTTACTATAATATATCTATATATGTACATATTATTTTGATTGACAAAATGTGTGTAAATATGCTAATTTATAGCTAAACATACTCATTTATGCATACACACCCATTTGCATAATTTCTTCTAAATCGTGTCTCACAAAGCACCTTAATTTAAAACTAGCTTTACTTTAGCATTTTTGGTTAATTTATTGATAAAATTATAGTTATAAAACACTTACTTAATAATTAACAGGGGATAAAGGCGTGGTATTTTTACTAAGCCAACTAGTTAATGGTGCAAAGTCTTCTTTACATAAAGCAAACAAACCAAGTAGTTTGTTCTTAGATAAGGTAAAGTATTTAAGTAAACCATTACAAAACACTGTTGGCACACCTATACAAAAGGCAAAAATACAAACTCAAGAAAGCTTAAGAACAGCTATTAGCTTGCCACGCCTAAATAAAATACAACAAGCTGTAAGTAAAGCATTTGGTAAAAATCAAAATAAGCCTAATTTTCCTAATTACTTAAGCACAACTCAAGATGCCGAACAGTACTATTTAAATAATACTCGGGTAACAAAACGTACATCTTTAATTGAGGCAAATCCTTACACTTCTGTGGATTATCGGTATAACTCAAATTACTCCCGACAGACGAATATCAACCAACATATAATAAAAACATTTGAAAATAATAATAGTAATAATAACCTAAATGGTCTATTATCTGTTTTCTTAAATTCTGACAAATCAATTAAATTACAAAAAACCGTTTTGGCAAGTAATTTAGATGAGAGCAGAAAAAGCTTGTCAAAAAATCTGCATATTAATGCTCAAGAAGTATTTGATATGCTTGACCCACATCATGTAAATACAACTGTAATTAATAACATCAACTTAATTGATAAAGATTTAGCCTTAAATTTAGCCCAAAATAAACAAAGATTAATTGTACATAATGGAAATGATTTTAATGTACTTATTCCCCGCCTAGAACATAATAAAATCACGAATAATAATCAGGTTTTTTGGCATTTAGTTAATCAGTATAATCTAAACCCTGTATATTCTTACAGTCAACTTGATGAATATAAGAAAAATGCTTACACGCAATCTCAATTTAAACAGGTGTGGAAATCAGCTCGATTAATTAATCAAGATAACTTAGATATTAGTAAAAGAAGCATTCAACGCTTAGAAAAACAGAAAAAATCACTTGAAAATAATATTAATAAGCTTGCTAATGATTTTTTAATTAATCATAGTATTGATGATTTAGTTTTATACAATCCATTTCAAGAGGTAAAACAACAATTAAATGAGTGTAATGAGGAATTAAAAGAAGCACACCAAAAATATAACACCTTAAATATTAGATTTAATACATTTAGTTCTTTGGATAGTAATGTAGATGAAATCTGTAAATTATTTTCTAAATATGCAGTAACATATGGAGATGAATTTAGTAAAATTGATAAAGATTATTTAACAAATGAGATTAATCATAAGTTTGGTAACCATTTAAGTGCTTATCAACAAAATTTAATCTATGGATTTTTAAGTTCTTGTTCGAATCACTTTGAAAATAGAATTAGTAAAACTAGCAATTTTAGCTTACAGGATATGTTATCTTTTATAAAACAGGATAATAATCCATTAACGATTACCGCAAGTAAAATTAGTAAGCTAAGGCATAAATTTTACCCATCATTGATTGAGCCAAAAACATCTGATTTAGCAAAAACTTATGCTTTGGATTTAAACACTAGCCCATCTTCTATTAATACTGCTAAAAACTTTGTAAATAATGATAGTAATCATATGATTGCAAATCATAATATGCATTTACTATCGGCAATTAGCGATATATTAGGACAAAATACTAATGATTTTACTAATCAAAACCCTGCAGTTGCTAGAAATATTTTGGAAGGCATTAATAAAAAACATGGATTAAAAGACCTAATTCATGCATCTGGTGAACATGTTGATAGATATGATTTAACCAGCATATATAAAACCCAAGATAATGTAGATTCAAGGAAACGTAAAAATGGTGGCTCACTTTTACAAGGGCCAATAAAATTTGCTATTTCAAATAAAAAAAGCATGTTATTAGAGCTAAACAGCAAGCTACCTAATCCATTTGCTAAACCTAGTTTATTTTCCATTCAATATAAAAATAATATATGGCAAGTACAAGATTTAAATAGTTTGGATATACACAAAATTACAGATATTAATTCATGGTTAGCGCGACAATCAAAAGATTATGCTGCAGATTTATACACGCAAAGAGATAAAGAAATAACTTTTAGTCGAGATGTATATCGTTGCAAATTTAAGAAAAATATTAGTACTCCATCTCTTGATTTATATGATAAATTAGTAAAACATAAGGCAAAATGGGAAGGTAATAGAGCAGATAATGCAATTGATAATATCTACAAAGGCATTCAACTTAGAAATGAAGTTGCAGGTAATTATAAACAAAATATCAAACCAGATAATAATGTTATCACAAGATTTTTAAATGCATATATTAATCCATTTAGTGTAGAAAATTCTGGAGCAAGAAAAATTGGCAAGTATTTTAGAAATGCAGCATATGACCATGAGGATTCTGCACGTAGATATTGGGGATTTTTTAAGGGCGGTGTTGGTCAACCTCAAGATACATTATTAACTCATCTTGCAGTTATTGGTGGTGTAGCAGCTGACCACCCTGCATTTAGTGATTCTACAGTTCAATACGCATTTCATCAGGGTACAGATTTTTTTGCACAATTATGTGCAGATGCAGTGCAACCTTTGTCATATCATACAATGGCAAAGTATGGGCATTTATTTAATGTTGGTTTAGGGAAAAGCTACAAAGAAATACGGCATGATATTAATAATCTACAAAAAATTATTACCAATAATTTAAAATTACTGGATACAGTAACGGTTGACCAAAATAAAAAAATACATATTGATGGTAAAATTATTCAAAATCGTGAGGAAGCACAACAAATAATTAAAGATAAGTTACTAGAATCATTTGTTGCTTTGCTTTCATTAGTATATCAAAGTAAAGCCCAAGATAAAATTCATATTGGAATTGCATTTATTGACCAATTTTTTCAAAACTTATTTGGTAGGGTTGGCTATTTTGCCATGGCTATTTTTTCATTAGGAGCAGAACAAGCACCGGGAATTAAAAAATTATATCGTGTAATTCGTAGAGGAATTCAAACGCCTTTGGCAGGTGTGGATAATATTAATCGACAAAGATATTTAGATACGACTAATATTTATATTCCTAGACATTTAATGACAGATAAAGCATTAAAATATAATCTTGATACATATGTAGGAAAACTTCCGCCAAAAGAATTTGAAAATAATGTTATTAGAATAATGATAGATAATTATGAAATACATTATACTAAAAATGACTTTAATAATATGAGCCAAGCAAAGCGTGATTATATCATTTCAAGATTTTTAATTGATGCCTCAAAAGTTCATAATAATGCTGTAAGTTATAATATAGAAAGAAGAATGGATATTATTCAAAGCTATATTACTGAAACTTATGCCGAACATCGTAAGCTTGAATATCAATACAAGCAAAAAATTACTGAATTAGAAAATATAGCAAAGTCTCGTAAATTATCTCCTAAAGAATTAGCAGATAAAAAGCATTTTGAATCTGAATTAATATTTACGCAGAAAAAAATTGCAATATTAAAAGAAGAAGAGGTTTTATTTTATCAAGGTGTACAGTATAACCGAGATATTAACAGCAATCCGCCAAAAAATGACCATATTAACTGGCAATTTTCATGGGGAACATTACAAAGAAATTATCCTAATGGATTTTTAGCGGAGTTTTTAAATCCTAAAGACCCAATGCCTGTAGTAAAGAAAAAGCTTAAATTACTATTTAAGCAACCAAATGAGGCATTAATGCATATTTTATTTAGAACATCAAACTCTGCAATTTTAGCAACTGATGAAGTTTCTACGGCTGTTGCCACTCAAGTTGAAGCAAGTGCAGGAGGTTTAGCTGCACAAATGGCGGTAATGGCTTTAATGTCTACAACTTTTTCAGGTGGTATATCTGCAGGTATTGTAAGGTATTTTGAAAATGTTTCAACATTTGGCAAACCTAGAGGACACGCTACTTATGTTTGTGCAATGATATGGGCATTAGATAAAAAATTAAGTGAAATTAACAGAAAAATGTCGAATATCTCAAATAGCGAAAATGCTAATGAAAATGAGCAAAAATTTAATGAATTACTGCAAAATGCTAAAAATTTAAATAAAATAAAAGAATTATTAGAAAATGATATAAAACCGAATACTTCATTAGCACGCACATTAAGTAGAAATAAAAATGTAAATCAACAAGATTTTACAAAGAATATAGCTGAGTTTTTATCTACAGGTTTATCTAGTTTAATCCCTAGAAAAGAAAATACTAAATTAAATGGATTTAGAACTGATGAAAATAAAATTTTGGATATCATGGATATAGCTAAGAAAAAAAGTGCAAATTGGTACCAAACACAAAGTGTTATTTATCCAATTGCAGAAAGATTAAAAGGTAAATTTGGCAGAGATAACCCAAATATAGACCCAAATAGCGATGATAATTTAAATGCTTTTAATAGTATATTCCAAGAATTTGTAGCTAAAGCACAAAATGATGCAAATGTTTCATATGAACATATGCTTGAAAATTTATTTAATAAAATACCAAATAGTATTAATAAAACTACTAGTATAAAAATTGATTACGCCCTGCAAAGACGTGAATTTATTAGCAAAATTCAGTTGTTATCAAAAGAGCTTAACAATTTAATTCAGGAAGCGATTAAAGAATTAGAAGAAAATGCAGGCGATGAATTTGAAGAATATGATTATACATATATTCATAATTTACAAAACTTACAAAATGGATTAAGTAACTTTATTAAATCCCATAAAGATATAAAAGTGCCAAATGGAGTTGAATATATAAATTTAAATGATATAAAAGCTACAGAGCAAGGCGAGATTTTCTTAAATAATGTAAAACATGAGCAAAATACAGATGATAAACTTGAAAAAAGTTCTGAACATATAAAAATTGATTTAGCCTCATCATTTATGTGGAATAACTGGAGTAATTATGGCGGTTTAGATACAACACCTAACGATTCAACAGCACACAAGGCAATGACTCGTATTAAAAAAGCAGGTTCATTTACATATAAATATATTTTACCTGTTACAAATCCATTACATAGAAGATTTTTACCAACTATGTACTTACAAAATGCAATTACTGCACCTGTGGTAGCATGGGATAAAATTCGCTTAATTCATAAAATTCGTGGTGCAACTTATGTGGGGCAAAAAGCTTTAAATAGTGATAATTTACAAGAGACAATCGATAATGATTTAGAAAATTTAAGCATTAATTTGCAAAATAAAAATAGTGAAATTACATCATTAGTAAGTAATCCATATGGTTATGACCCAAACACATTAGCAAGACTAACCAATCAAAGGGAAAATATAACTAGCCAAAGAGAAAGCTTGCTAGTTAATACCTCACAGCCATTTAGGTTAAATGATAGGCTACCAAAGCAATTATTTAAGATTGCAACATTAGGTAAGCCTACAAGCTTTGAGATTGATACAAAAAACTTTTTAGGCTTACGTTCTTATCGCTTAACTGAGCCATTAAATGAATATAAACCTAATCCTTCAATATACTCTATTTAATATAATTTATGCTAATTAAGCTAATGAAGTTAATGTTTTCAGCCTAATCTTTTCTGAAAAACTAGTCGCATGACTTCCACATAATTGCATAACCATTTCATGATGACCTTCTGTACTATTAGCACTATTATTGCCATGATTGTACTGTTGTAAACATCTGTTTTCGTCTACATCAATAAATATTATATAGCTAAACTAATTTCAAGCTATATTTAATAAAATAGTCATTATTTTACAATAAATTTAACAACATTAATACAATTGGTTTTATACTTATACTTATAAGTTATGATGATAAACAAAAGGATAGATATAAAAGTGAAATATAAATAATATTAAAATAAATTAATATTAATAGATGCAGAATAATTGATGAAAAATAAACAATATTAAAAAATATTTATGCTGATAAGCTAAGAATTTTCATCATCATCAGTACCAACTACTTGATACATTTTAATTATA
>JBJOQB010000178.1:0-10064 GCA_046050125.1 Pseudomonadota bacterium | reverse complement strand
AGTTTAACATTTATTTTTTTCCTATGATTTTTCTTTATTATAATACATGCTCTACTTAAATAACACTCTCTTATATTTTTATGTATTAGCCCAACTCATTTGCAAAATTTCTAGATAGTGGCGGTATATGATTATTTGTGTATAGCTAAATATTTTTATCTTGATATTGGCAAAGCTCTTTTATATTACATTTTATGCATTCAGGGCTTCTAGCTTTGCATATATAGCGACCATGTAAAATTAGCCAGTGATGAGCATGTTGCATAAATTCTTTTGGGATATTTTTAAGTAATCCTAATTCTACTTCTAGTGGATTTTTACCTTTAGCAATTCCAATTCTATTTGATACACGAAATATATGAGTATCAACTGCCATAGTTAATTCATTAAATGCTACATTTCTTACTACATTTGCAGTTTTTCTACCTACACCAGCTAGTTCTTCTAAATCTTTTTGTGAATTTGGAACTTCTCCATTATGCTTACTGATAAGCATTTCACATGTTTTTATTACATTTTTAGCTTTAGTTTTATATAAGCCAATTGATTTAATATGGCTAATTAAAATTTCCTCTCCTAGTTCTAATATTTGCTTTGGTGTATTGGCAATTTGAAATAAAACGGAGGTAGCTTTATTTACTGAAATATCAGTTGCTTGAGCAGATAGCATAACTGCAATTAGCAACTCAAAATTACTATTGTAAATTAGCTCTGTTTTTGGTTCAGGATTATGTTCTTGAAATGTAGAGAATATTTGAATAATGTGCTTTTTTTGCATGGATATTTTTGGATATTAAAAATAAAAATAGCCAAATTTATAAAAACTTGGCTAATATGCTAATCTATTAAAACTTTATATAAGTAAATTTAGATTATAACTTACCTTCTCTTTTGAGTAATTCCTCAATTGTAACACCAATTTCAGGCTCACCATCAAATACCGTGCCTAATTTCTTTTTATCCAAATGTTCTTGGGCTAAGGTGTAAGCTTTTGCTGGTAATGGAACATATTTAACTTCTTTAGCTAAATGGCTTGCATTTTTTAGATAAAAATTAGCAAATTCCTTTACTTCAGGTCTAGCTAATGATTTTTCTGATATATAGATAAATAATGGGCGAGATAATGGGTTATAACTACCATCAATCACTGTTTGTTCAGATGGAGAAACAGCCTTACCTTGTTTATTTACAATAGGAATTAATTTTAATTTTGATTTGTTTTCAACATAATAAGCATAACCAAAATAAGCTAAGCCGCCCATATCTCTAGTAATACCTTGTACTAAAACATTATCATCTTCAGATGCAGTGTAATCGCCACGAGAAGATTTAGCTTTACCCACAGTTGCTTCAGTGAAATAATCAAATGTACCAGAATCAGAACCAGCACCATATAGTTTTAATTTTTGGTCAGGAAAGCTTGCATCAATTTGATTCCAATTAATAATTTTACCTTGTGCAGCAGGCTCCCACATTTTTTTAAGTTGTTCAACTGTTAATTGCTTTAAAAAAGTATTTTTAGAATTAGCTACAACAGTTAAAGCATCAAATGCAACAGGGATTTCAATATATTTAATGCCTGCTTTTGCACATGCGTCCATTTCGCTTTTTAGGATTGGTCTAGACGCATTAGCTACATCTGCTTCGCCACGGCAAAACTTTTTAAATCCGCCACCTGTACCAGATATACCAACAGTTACTTTAACTGTATTTTTTTTACTAACCTGAAATTCTTCTGCCACTGCTTCTGTAATTGGAAACACTGTACTTGAACCATCAATTTTAACCATTGCACCTGATTGTGCAAATGCAGCACTAGCAAATGTTGATGATACAACAATAGATATGATAGATAAAATTGGAGCAAGTTTTTTCATTTTATATCCTTTTAAAATAAAAGCATTCTTTTAATTTGAATAATATATTATATTTATGACAAATTGATGACATTAATATTTAAATAAAAAAATTAACTATGAAAACAAATAATTATATTATTCATAGTCAATTTATATTCTTAAATTCTTAATTATTTTTAAACTAATCTTGTATGTAAATCTTGTAATGCATAAACTTCTAAATCATGCATATGCTTTAATCCTTCAATTGCTGCTTGAGCTCCAGAAAAAGTTGTATAGTAACTAATATTATTAGCTATAGCACTTGTTCTAATTGAGCGAGAATCAGCAATTGCTGAGCGAGTTTCATCTACAGTTGTAATTACTAAAGCAATTTCCTGATTTTTAATCATATCTACAATATGAGGTCTATCTTCTTTTACTTTATTTACAATTGTTACAGGTATTCCAGCATTTTGGATTATAGATGCTGTACCTTTAGTGGCAACTAATTTATAACCAAGTTCTTGTAACATTTTAGCTAATGCAGGTACTTTTGGTTTATCGCTATCTTTAACGGTAATTAACACAGTTCCTGCGGCAGGTAACTTAATGCTAGCAGCTAATTGGCTCTTAAATAATGCTTCGCCAAAAGTTTTTCCTACACCCATAACTTCGCCTGTAGAACGCATTTCAGGCCCTAGAATTGGGTCTACACCTGGGAATTTGATGAATGGGAACACTGCTTCTTTAACACTAAAGTAAGGTGGATTAACTTCATGCATAGCATTTTGAGCGATTAAAGTTTTGCCTACCATAGTACGTGCTGCAATTTTTGCTAAAGGCATACCAATTGCTTTTGATACAAAAGGCACCGTACGTGAGGCTCTTGGATTAACTTCTAATACATATATTATATCTTCATTTGTTTGAGCATTTTTTGTAATAGCAAATTGAATATTCATTAATCCAACTACATTTAATGCTTTCGCTAATGATTTAGTTTGGCATTTTATTTCTTCAATTGTAGAAGAACTTAAGCTGTATGGAGGTAATGAGCATGCAGAATCTCCGCTATGCACACCAGCTTGTTCAATATGTTCCATTACACCTGCTACTAGTACATTTTCTCCATCAGATATGCAGTCAACATCGCATTCAATTGCATTATCCAAAAAGCGGTCTAAAAGTACAGGAGAATCATGAGAAACTTTCACTGCTTCTCTCATGTATCGTTCTAAGCCAGATGATTCATGTACTATTTCCATAGCACGTCCACCAAGTACATAACTTGGGCGAACAACTAAGGGATAGCCAATTTCATCTGCTAAAACTAGAGCTTCGCTTTCTGTTCTTGCTGTACGGTTTGGTGGTTGTAGTAAATTTAGTTGTTTTAATAATGCTTGAAAACGCTCTCTATCTTCTGCCGCATCAATCATGTCAGGGCTTGTACCAATAATTGGCACACCTGCTTTTTCTAGTGCTAAAGCTAATTTTAATGGAGTTTGTCCTCCATATTGTACAATTACACCTTGTGGTTTTTCTATTGCAACAATTTCTAGTACATCTTCTAGCGTTAATGATTCAAAGTACAGGCGGTCTGATGTGTCATAATCAGTAGATACTGTTTCTGGATTACAATTAATCATAATTGTTTCAAATCCATCTTCACGTAATGCTAAAGCAGCATGAACACAGCAATAATCAAATTCAATACCTTGTCCAATTCGGTTTGGTCCACCACCTAAAATAATAATTTTTTTATTATTTGTTGGCTGTGCTTCGCATTCTTCCCCGCTATAAGTTGAGTACATATATGCAGTATTTGTTGAGAATTCGCCTGCACATGTATCAACACGTTTATATACTGGGTGAATATTATTATTTATTCTATATTCTCTAATCTCACTGGCTTTAGCTGGTAGTAAGCTAGCTAGGCGATTATCTGAAAATCCTTTTTGTTTTAAGAATAATATTTCTTGTTTAGAGAATGAAGATAATCCCTTATTCTTAATTTGTGATTCTAGTGATATTAGTTCATGAATTTGGTCTAAAAACCATATGTCAATTTTACTGTATTCATGGACTTCAGCAACGCTTAATCCAATTCTAAATGCATCAGCAACGTATAAAATTCTTTCACTTTTTGGGTGGCGTAATTCTTGAATGATAGTTTCTTTATCACTACTACGAGTATCTAAGCCATCAATTCCAATTTCTAAGCCACGTAATGCTTTTTGTAGAGATTCTTGGAAAGAACCACCCATAGCCATTACTTCGCCAACTGATTTCATTTGTGTTGTAAGTTCTGCATTTGCTTCTTTGAATTTTTCAAATGCAAAACGAGGAATTTTAGTTACAACATAATCAATTGATGGCTCAAACGATGCTGGCATTTGACCATCTGTAATATCATTTTTTAATTCATCTAATGTGTAGCCAACAGCTAATTTTGCTGCGATTTTTGCGATTGGGAAGCCCGTTGCTTTTGATGCTAGTGCTGATGAACGTGATACACGAGGATTCATTTCAATTACAATCATGCGTCCATTGCTAGGATTAATTGAGAATTGTACGTTTGAACCACCTGTTTCAACACCAATTTCACGTAAAACTGCCATAGAGGCATTACGCATAATTTGGTATTCTTTATCTGTTAATGTTTGAGCAGGTGCTACAGTGATTGAGTCGCCTGTATGAACTCCCATTGGGTCAAAGTTTTCAATTGAGCAAATGATAATGCAGTTATCTTTTTTATCACGGATAACTTCCATTTCAAACTCTTTCCAGCCTAGTAATGATTCTTCAATCAATAGTTCTTTAGTTGGAGATAAATCTAAACCACGTTTGCAAATTTCTAAAAATTCTTCTTTATTATATGCAATTCCGCCACCAGTACCGCCTAAGGTAAAGCTTGGGCGAATTACTACAGGATAACCGCTATTATTATTTTCAGTAGCAATTTTTACTTGTACATCTAAAGCTTCTTCTAATGAGTGTGCAATACCAGAACGAGCAGAACTCAAGCCAATTTTTGTCATGGCATTTTTGAATTTTTGACGGTCTTCTGCTTTATCAATTGCTTCAGGAGATGCCCCAATCAATTCAACATTATATTTTGCTAGTATGCCATTTTTTGCTAAGTCTAAAGCACAGTTTAGTGCTGTTTGCCCGCCCATTGTTGGTAGTATTGCATCTGGTTTTTCTTTAGCAATAATTTTTTCGATAACTTGCCATGTAATTGGCTCTATATAGGTAACATCTGCCATGTTTGGATCAGTCATGATAGTAGCAGGGTTACTGTTTACAAGAATAACTTTATATCCTTCTTCACGTAACGCTTTACATGCCTGAGCTCCCGAGTAGTCAAATTCACATGCTTGACCAATAATAATTGGACCAGCACCAATAATTAAAATACTTTTTATATCTTGACGTTTTGGCATTCTGTTTCCTTTGCTTGCTTTATAACTTTAGTATTTATACTGTTTTATACTATGCATATAATTAGTTTAATTTTACGATTATAGCATATTATCAGTGTTTATTGTTGGTTTTATTGTAGGTAGTTATTGATTATTTATTATGAATAATTACCAAATTAAAATATTATCCCTATTTATAGTAGTTATTTTATCAAGAAATTTTATATTGATATAACATGAAAAATTGATTTGTCTATACAAAAATATTTTGAACATAAGATATAAAAATATATCGAATATTTTTGGGCTATAGTTGATTTTTTATTTTCATGGAATTGGTATGCATAGTAAATCTCGTTTGATAAAGTATTTCGCATTATTACCTATATTACCTGTAATATTGCTTAGTGCTTGTAGTGATAAGACTCAAGCTGATGCTGGGGGTGCTAAGCCTGCTCAACAGCAACAGTTATTAGAGGTGTCTACAGCTCAAGCTAAATCACAGAATATGAATATAACTTCTGAATTAGCGGGTAGAATAGAAGCAAAGAGAGTAGCTCAAGTTAGAGCAAGAGTTTCAGGGATTGTTTTAAAACAAGTATTCAAAGAAGGTAGCGAGGTTAAAGCAGGAGATACTCTGTTTTACATTGACCCATCACAAATGCATGCAAATTTAAATAGTGCAAAGGCTAACTTAGCTAAAGCACAAGCAAATTTAGATTCAGTAAGCTTAAAAGTAAAACGCTATAAAAGTTTAGTTGATAGTAATGCTATAAGCCAACAAGAATATGAAGATATGCTTGCAAATCAAAAACAAGCCAAAGCTGAGGTTGAAGCTGCCAAAGCAAATCAAGATAGTGCTAGTTTAAATTTAGGCTATACAAAAGTTGTTGCCCCAATATCAGGTCGTATTGGCAAAGCTCAAGTTACAGAAGGTGCTTTAGTTGGGCAGGGTGAAGCAAGTTTAATGGCTACTATTCAACAAATCACTCCAATTTATGTAAGTTTTACGCAATCAAGTACTGAAGCTTTAAAATTACAAAAATTAATCAAAGATGGCAAATTAAATGCATTAAATTCAGCACATAAAGTTGATTTAATTTTAGCTGATGGTTCTACTTATGAAGAAAAAGGTAAGTTGCTATTTTCTGATATTAGTGTAGATGAAACTACGGGAAATGTAACCTTAAGGGCAGAATTTAATAACGCAAATAAAATGTTATTACCTGGGATGTATGTTAGGGTAGTAATTGACCAAGCTGTTAATCAAAATGCAATAACTATTCCACAACAAGCTGTAATTAGAACTGGGCAAGGTGCTTCTGTAATGGCAGTAGATAATACAGGCAAAGTAACAGCAAAATCAGTTAAAACATCTTATTCAAATGGTAATTATTGGATAATTAGCGAGGGTTTGCAAGCTGGAGAGCAAGTTATTGTTGAAGGTTTACAAAAAGTTAAGCCAAATATGCAGGTTAAAACAGTGCCATGGGTAGATATAGCTAAACCATAATAATAGGCATATTTGTTGTCCTAAAATTTCTTCTGGCTGTACTTCTATGTACTATTTGCGTCGAAATTTTAGCGTCCGCCTCTATGGCAAATATTCTAGTTCAGCTATAAATCTATTACTAGTTCCAAGCTAGCAAAGAAATTAAAAAAAATACACAAGAACAAACGAAAAAACAGTAATTAAGAATAACTATTAAGGAATAATATTTATGGCAAAGTTTTTTATAGACCGCCCCATATTTGCTTGGGTAATATCGATATTTATATTAATCGCAGGTGCTCTATCAATTACTAAGTTACCTGTTGCACAATATCCAAATATTGCCCCACCATCAGTAGTAATAAATGCTACATATCCTGGTGCTTCAGCAAAAATTGTAGATGAGAGCGTAACAAGTTTAATTGAACAAGAAATGAATGGGGCTGAAGGGCTTTTATATATCGAATCACAGAGCCAAGCAAATGGAACAGCTCAAATTACGGTTACTTTTAAATCGGGAACTAATCCAGATTTAGCAGCTGTTGATGTACAAAACCGCTTAAAAAGGGTAGAGGCTCGTTTACCGCAAGCTGTTACACAGCAAGGCGTTCAAGTTAGTAAAGCACAAAGTAATATATTATTATTTGCAACTTTAGCATCAACAGATAAAAAATTAAACCCAATTGATTTAGGTGATTATGCTTCACGTAATATTCTAAATGAATTAAAGCGTGTTTCAGGTGTAGGACAAACTCAGTTATTTGGTACTGAATACGCAATGCGTGTATGGATTGACCCTAAAAAATTAGTTGGTTTTAATTTAACTTCAAGCGAAGTAATAAATGCAATACGTAGCCAAAATTCACAAGTTAGTGCGGGCGGTATTGGCGAATTACCAAGTAATGATACTCATCAAATGACTGCACCTGTAGTTGTTACAGGGCAATTATCAAGTATAGAAGAATTTGGTAATGTAATTTTACGCTCTAATACTGATGGTTCAATTGTAAAATTAAAAGATGTTGCCCGTATTGAAATTGGTGGGCAAGCTTATTCTACTTCTGCTCGCTTAAATCGTAATCCAACAGTTGCGATTGGTGTTCAATTATCTCCAACTGCTAATGCATTAGCTACAGCTACAGCGGTTAGAGAAAAAATGAAGGAATTATCAAAATATTTTCCTGAGGGTGTAATTTATGATATTCCTTACGATACATCAAAGTTTGTACAAATTTCAATTGAAGAAGTAGTTAAAACATTACTTGAAGCAATTGTACTCGTGTTTTTAGTAATGTATTTATTCTTACAAAATATACGTTATACATTAATACCAACAATTGTTGTTCCTGTTGCTTTGCTAGGAACTTTGGCAGTAATGTTTATGTTTGGTTACTCCATAAATGTATTGACGATGTTTGGTATGGTACTGGCAATTGGTATTTTAGTTGATGATGCAATTGTAGTTGTGGAGAACGTAGAGCGTATAATGAGTGAAGAGGGGTTGTCGCCTAAAGAAGCAACCAAAAAAGCTATGGGGCAAATTACAAATGCTATTATTGGTATTACTGTGGTTTTAATTGCAGTATTTATTCCAATGGCATTTTTTGGTGGTGCGGTAGGTAACATTTATAGACAGTTTACTTTGTCTATGGTTTCTTCAATGTTATTCTCAGCGTTTTTAGCTTTAACTTTAACGCCTGCTTTATGTGCAACCTTATTAAAACCAGTTGAAGCAGGACATCATCATGAGAAAACAGGATTTTTTGGTTGGTTTAATCGAGTATTCTTAAAAACAGCTAATAAATATCAAGGTTTTGTAGCAAAAATGCTAGGTAAAAGCTTTAGATATATGATTTTATATAGTTTAATTATTGGTATTGTTGGTGTTTTATATATTAGATTACCATCTTCATTTTTACCAATTGAAGACCAAGGTTATTTAATTACAAATGTGCAATTACCTTCAGGTGCAAGTTATAACCGTACTTTAGATGTGATTAAAAAAGTTGAAGATTACTATTTTAGCCAACCTGAAGTAGATAGAATTGTATCTGTTGCTGGTTTTAGCTTCTCTGGTAATGGACAAAATGCAGGTTTAGTATTTACACTCCTAAAAGATTGGAAGGAACGAAATGCTGGGCAATCATCAACAGCTGTTGCAGGCAAAGCATTTGGTTCATTATCTGCAATTAAAGATGCAATTATTTTTCCTGTAAATCCGCCACCAATTCGTGAATTAGGAAATGCGACAGGTTTTACATTCCGCCTACAAGACCGTGCAGGTATGGGTTACGAAAAACTAATGGAAGCTCGTAATCAATTATTAGGTATGGCTTCACAAAGTAAAATATTAAAAGGTGTTAGACCAGAAGGTTTAGAAGATACTCCACAATTAGAATTAAAAATAGACCGTGAAAAAGCCAGTGCTTTAGGTGTTAGTTTTACCGATATTAATTCTACATTATCTAATTCTTTGGGTTCAGCATATGTAAATGATTTTGCAAATAGAGGGCGTCAGCAGAGAGTAATTGTACAATCTGATATCAGCCAGCGTTTGCAGGAAGATGATGTATTAAAATTACATGTGAAAAATGCAAAAGGCGAAATGATTCCATTATCAACTTTTGTAAAAGCAGAATGGATTTTAGGAGCGGTTCAATTAAGTCGTTACAATGGATATCCAGCAATTAAAATTTCAGGCGATGCAAATGCTGGTTACAGTAGTGATGATGCAATTAACGAAATGGAGAAATTAGCATCTCAATTACCAAGTGGATTTGGTTTTGAATGGACGGGTCAATCATTTGAGGAAAAAACTTCAGGTTCTCAAACTACAGCTTTATTTGTATTATCATTCTTAGCGGTTTTCTTATGTTTAGCTGCTTTATATGAAAGTACAACCATACCAATTGCTGTATTACTTGTAGTGCCTTTAGGTATATTAGGTTCTTTACTTGGTGCAAGTATGAGAGATTTATCAAATGATGTATACTTCAAAGTAGGATTAATTGCAATTATTGGATTATCTGCAAAAAATGCTATTCTAATTATTGAATTTGCTAAGCATTTGCAAGAACAAGGTAAAAGCTTAATTGAAGCAACATTAGAGGCTGTTCATTTAAGATTTAGACCAATTATTATGACATCATTGGCATTTATTCTAGGTGTTTTACCATTAGTAATTGCAAGTGGTGCTGGTTCAGCGAGTCAGCGTGCAATTGGTACAGGTGTAATGGGCGGAATGATTACAGCAACTGTGCTTGCAGTATTTTTAGTACCTGTATTTTTTGTTGTAATTAGAAAGATATT
>JBJOQB010000177.1:0-6040 GCA_046050125.1 Pseudomonadota bacterium | reverse complement strand
GACTAGCTAATTTGTTTTTTCACTCAAAATACTCTAAAAACCATGCTTTTTATTCGTGTTTTTCGTGTTGCCTTATATCCCCGCCCTGAAGGACGAGGTTTTACGGCAAGTTTGATAAACTATTATTGTGTATTATGGATAATAAAAAATGCTGAAAATCATATAACGCTTATAATATTGTGTATATTAGCATATATTTTCATTATCATATTTACAATCTACATAAAAATATGAATAATTACATATATCTAAAATATAATAAATACTTTAAGTATTTTAAAATTTAAGATAAAAAAATAATTTTTTAAATTCTAATATAATCAAGGATTAAGTATGTGCGGTATTGTTGCGGCTGTTTCTAAAATAAATATTATTGATGCATTAATTAATGGCTTACAAAGATTAGAATATCGTGGTTATGATTCTTGTGGTATTGCAGTAATAAATAATAATGAATTACTAAGATTACGTACTACAAATCGAATTAATGATTTAACAGAACAAGCACAAACTTATACAAGTACTATTGGTATTGCTCACACTCGTTGGGCAACTCATGGTAAACCAACAACTGACAATGCACACCCTCATTTTTCAAGTAATCGTATTGCTTTAGTTCATAATGGAATTATTGAGAATTTTGAGCCTTTAAGAAATGAATTAATTGCTAAAGGTTACACATTTGTATCACAAACAGATACTGAAGTTATGGCACACTTGATTGACTCTTACTATGAAGAAACAAAAGATTTATTAGCTTCAGTAACAAGAGCAACTAAAGAATTAAAAGGTGCTTATGCAGTTGCTGTATTTACTAAAGATAATCCAAGCTCAATTATTGGTGCTAGATTAGGTTCTCCGTTAGTATTGGGTTTAGGTAAAGATGAGAATTTTTTAGTATCTGATATTATGGCAATTGCAGATAGAGCAAATCAGGCTATGTACTTAGAAGATGGAGATATTGTTAATATTAGCCAAAATTCTTATACTATTTTTGATAAAAATGGACATAATGTAGAGCGTAATGTAAAAGATGTAAAAGCCTTAAATCAAGATGTTGATTTAGGTCCTTATGCACATTACATGCAAAAAGAGATTTTTGAGCAACCAACGGCAATAGCTGATACTTTAAGTTGCATTGATACGCAAAATATGTTTACACCAAATGTTTTTGGCGAAAAAGCACAAGATGTATTCTCAAAAATTGATAGCATTTTAATTTTAGCATGTGGTACAAGCTATTACTCTGGTTGTACAGCTAAGTACTGGTTGGAAAGTGTAGCAGGAATACCAACAAATGTTGAAATAGCTAGCGAATATAGATACAGAGATAGCGTATCAAATCCTAAACAATTAATAATAGTTGTATCACAATCAGGAGAAACAGCCGATACATTAGCAGCATTAAGACATGCTAAAGATTTAGGTCATGCTCATACATTATCTATTTGTAATGTTTCTACTTCTGGAATGGTACAAGAAACAGAACTAAGTTTCCTCACTAAAGCAGGTCGAGAAATTGGCGTTGCTTCTACAAAAGCATTTACTACGCAGTTAGTTGCTTTTTATATTTTAGCAAATACATTAGCAAAACTTAGAGGAAAAACAGTAGATAATACAGCAATTCAAAAATTACAGCATTTACCTTTAGCAGTTCAAGCAGTTTTAGCCTTAGAGCCAGCAATTATTGGTTGGAGTGAGGTTTTTGCTAGAAAAGAAAATGCATTATTTTTAGGAAGAGGTATGTACTATCCAATTGCTTTGGAGGGTGCATTAAAACTAAAAGAAATTACTTACATTCATGCAGAAGCTTATCCAGCAGGCGAGTTAAAGCATGGACCTCTTGCTTTAGTTACTGAGGAAATGCCTGTAGTTACAGTAGCACCAAATGATGCATTACTAGAAAAATTAAAATCTAATATTCAAGAAGTGCAAGCAAGGGGTGGAGAAATGTATGTGTTTGCTGATGCAAATAGTCATATTGAATCATCACAAGGTATGCATGTAATCACATTACCTGAGAACTTAGGTTTACTTTCTCCAATTGTACACGTAGTTGCATTACAACTTTTATCTTACCATACTGCAATTGCAAGAGGTACTGATGTAGATAAGCCAAGAAACTTAGCTAAATCTGTTACAGTTGAGTAAATAAAATGTTATAGCTAAATTATAATTGTAATAGATTTTAATATTTAGCTATATTTGATGACAACTCACGTATTATGTATAATTAATACTTAGTAAAGAATAAATAAAGGTAATGATGAAAGTTTTATTTGAAACAACAAAAGGTAATATTACAATTCAGCTTGATACAGAAAAAGCTCCGAATACTTGTGCTAATTTTGTAGAGTATGTAAAAAGCGGTCATTATGACGGTACTATATTCCACAGAGTTATTAAAAAATTCATGATTCAAGGTGGTGGCATGGATGCTCAAATGAGTGAAAAAAGCACAGGCAAGCCAATACAAAATGAAGCTAATAATGGTTTAAAAAATAAAGTTGGAAGTATTGCAATGGCACGTACTAACGACCCACATTCAGCAAGTGCACAATTTTTTATTAATGTTGCTGATAATGATTTTTTAAATTTCACATCACCAACAGCAAATGGTTGGGGTTATGCTGTATTTGGAGAAGTTACTGAAGGTTTAGAAATTGTTAAAGAAATTGAAGCTGTAAAAACAGGTAGAGCAGGCTATCATCAAGATGTGCCAGTTGATGCAATTGTTATTAATAAAGCTAGCATTGTTGAATAAAACATAATATAAAATAAGCATCATTCCTAGATATGATGCTTATTATTTTATATTTATAATGGTGTTCCCATAACATGCATATGAATATGGAATATCTCCTGACCTCCGCCTTTACCATTGTGTATTACTACTTTAAAACCATTATTACAGCCTTGTTGTTTGGCTAAAATAGGTGCTAATGCAGACATTTTACCTAGTAGTTGAATATGTTCAGAGTTATTTATATCACAATCTGATAGCATATCAATATGATTTTTAGGTACAATCAAAAAATGTACAGGCATTTTAGGATTTATATCATTAAATGCAATTAAATCATCATCTTCATAAATTTTCTTGCTAGGAATTGTATTATTTACAATTTTACAAAAAATGCAGTTTTCGCTCATATTTATCTCTTTATTTATCTTTTCTTTCCAATTTTTCTATAATACCCGACTTACCTTCTCGTCTTTGTAATTCAGCTAAAACATCATCACTAGATAATCCATGATAATTCAGCAGAATTAAAGAATGAAACCATAAATCAGCAACTTCATAAGTAATTTTATCTACATTTTGAGATGTATGGCTTGTATCTTTACTTGCCATAATTACTTCGCCACTTTCCTCAGCTATTTTTTTTAAAATAGCATCTATCCCTTTATTATAAAGCTTATTTACATAAGATGGATATTCATGCTCATCTTGAGTTTTTCTGCTTTCTATAATTTCATCTAATGTATTTAAAATGCTTTTCATATTTTTTATAATAGAATAATTGCTAATTTATATAGTTTTTATAATCCCACGTAAGCTATTTTTATACCCAGCTAAAATATCCACTTCTATTATATTGCCAATTAGTCTACTATGTGTTTCAATAGGAGCAGGGAAATTAACTACACGATTATTTTCTGTTCGTCCTTGTAATTCTTGACTATCTTTTTTAGATACATCAGTTACAAGAATTTTCTGCTTACTACCTACCATACTTTCACTAATAGCTTGTACATTTTTTTCAATTGTAGCTTGTAGAAATTGTAAACGCTTTAGTTTTACATCTTGCGGAGTATCATCATGTAAATTAGCCGCAGGCGTACCTGGTCTTGGGCTGAAAATAAATGAAAAACTAGTATCATATCCAATATCTGTAATCAGTTTCATCATTTTATTAAAGTCATCTTCTGTTTCTCCAGGGAATCCAACAATGAAATCGCTTGATAATGAAATATCAGGTCTAATTGCTCTTAAACGTTTAATAATACTTTTATATTCTAATGCTGTATATCCACGTTTCATTGCACTCAAAATTTTATCGGAGCCATGCTGTACTGGTAAATGCAGATGATTAACTAACTGTGGTACTTTTGCATAAGTATCAATTAACTTTTGCGTAAATTCTTTAGGGTGGCTTGTTACGTATCTAATGCGTTCAACCCCTGGAATATCAGCTATATATTCAATTAACATAGAAAAATCGGCATATTCACTGCTTGGATTATTTCTAGTCAATGCACCTCTATATGCATTAACATTCTGCCCTAATAAAGTAATTTCTTTTACGCCTTGAGCAACTAAGCCTGCAACCTCAGTTAGTACATCATCAAAGTATCTTGATACTTCCTCGCCTCGAGTATATGGCACTACACAGTAACTACAGTACTTACTGCAACCTTCCATAATTGATACAAATGCTGTTGCACCTTCTGTGCGTGCTGGTGGCAAATGGTCAAATTTTTCAATTTCTGGAAAAGATATATCAACTTGTGGCTTGCCCGAATTATCTTTTTTATTAATTAATTCTGGTAATCTGTGAATAGTTTGAGGGCCAAATACCATGTCAACATAAGGAGCTCTAGCAATAATATTTGCACCCTCTTGGCTTGCTACACAACCACCAACGCCAATTATTAGATTTGGATTTTTTTGTTTTAAATGTCTTACACGTCCTAAATCTGAAAACACTTTTTCTTGAGCTTTTTCTCTAACAGAACATGTGTTAAATAAAATAACATCTGCTTTTTCTGGGCTATCCACAGGAATTAAACCATCACTTGCATTTAATATATCTGACATTTTATCAGAGTCATATTCATTCATTTGACAACCAAATGTTTTTACAAAAACTGTTTTTCTAGTTTTTTGTACGGTTGAAGATGATGAATTTTCGTTATTTATATCAGAATTATTCTGCTGGGTATTAGCTGGATTAGTCATGTTCAATATTTTTCTAGATTATTTATAAATAATTTTTATAGATAGTAAATTATGGCATATATAAGAAATAATTAATCATATTTTTTATCAAATATTATGAAAAATTATTCTTACTTATCTATATTCAAACAGCTAAACTTAAACTCGGATTTATATATTAAATTTAGCTGATTTTTTAACAAAAATTGCAATTTTGGAATTACATATTTAATGCTCTTTTATCAGTAGCTAGAGCGGCTTCTCTAACAACTTCTGAAAGGCTTGGGTGTGGGTGGCAAATTCTAGCAATATCTTCAGCTGCTGCTTTAAATTCCATTGCAACAACAGCTTCAGCGATTAAATCAGATGCACTAGCCGCTACAATATGAACTCCCAAGATTTCATCAGTATTTGCACATGCCAAAACTTTTACAAATCCATCACTAGCGCCCATACCTAAAGCACGACCGTTTGCCATAAATGGGAATTGACCTGCTTTATATGCAGTACCGCTTGCTTTTAATTGTTGTTCTGTTTTACCAACCCAAGAAATTTCTGGACTTGTGTAGATAACCCATGGAATACAATTGTAGTCAATATGAGGTTTTTGACCTACGATTCTTTCAGCAACTGCTACGCCTTCATCTTCAGCTTTATGTGCTAACATAGGACCTAAAATTACATCGCCAATCGCCCACACATTATTTGCTGATGTTTGGCAGTCATGATTTACAGGAATAAATCCTCTTTCATCTGTAGCTAAATTAATTGCTGATAAATTTAAGTTTTCAGTATTTGGTACTCGACCTACTGATACAATTAATTTGTCTGCTTGTAATTCTTGGGTTACGCAAGCATTATCAACATATTTAATTGATACACCTTTATCGCCATTATTACTTACATTTTCAATTTTTACACCAAAGTTGAATTGTAAACCTTGTTTAGTAAGTAATTTTAAAGCTTCTTTTGCAACACCTTCATCTGCTGCTGATAAAAAATTAGGAGCAGCTTCTAAAATTGTTACTTCAGAACCCAAACGTCTCCATACAGAGCCTAATTCAAGCCCAATAACACCAGCACCAATTACAGCTAATT
>JBJOQB010000176.1:0-3032 GCA_046050125.1 Pseudomonadota bacterium | reverse complement strand
ACTTAAACCCAATAGAGAAAAAATGGTCTCAAATAAAATCTATCAGACGAAAAGAAAATTGCACCATTGATGATTTATTTTGTAATTATCATTTGTGACATAAAACTAGAATTTAGCTATAATGGTCTGAAAGATTATGTATCTTATCCAATTAATGTTGTTTTTAGTCAAGCAAATAGAAGAGAAACTAAACAACTTTTTACAACTGTGGAAACAAGGGGTGGTAGCTTAGGTGATAATATTACTAAAAAATCTTAGTTAAAATTTAAAGAGTATTAATTATAGATAGTTATTTTATTAATTTTATAAGATAATAAAAATTCTTTATTTTAGGTAACTTACCTACAATGGCGTCATACCTGCGAAGAAAGCAGGTATAAATATATTTATGCATTATTATTGGCTAAATTAGAATTGCTCGACATAGAGGCGGACGCAAAAATTATGACGAAGATAGTACACATAAGTACAGCTAGGAATAATTTTAAGAACAACAAATATGCCGAGTAATTATCATTTAGCTAAGCTTCTTTGCCTTAATGTTTCGTATAAACACACACCCGTTGCTACTGATATATTAAGGCTACTCACAATTCCAGCCATTGGAATTGATACTAAAAAATCACATTTTTCTGCAACATTTTTACGCATTCCACTACCTTCAGCACCCATTACCCAAGCCAAAGGCATTTTTAAATCAAGATTTTTGCTGTATAAATCATAATCAGCTTTATCACTTGTACCAATTAGCCATATTCCTCTTTCTTGCAGATGAGTCATAGTTCTTGCTAAGTTTGTAACAGTGAGATATGGGATATTCTCCGTTGCTCCACTTGCTACTTTAGCTACAGTTGCATTAAGCATAGCACTGTTATCTTTAGGAGCAATAATTGCATGCACTCCTACGGCATCAGCTACCCTAAAACAAGCACCTAAATTATGTGGGTCTGTTATACCATCTAAAATTAGTAGATTTGGTATTTGCTTATTTTGTGCTAGTTTATCTAAAATGCTATCGATATCTGTATCTAACTTTATTTGCTCTACTTCCGCTACTACACCTTGATGTGATGCTTCGCTATCTACCATTCTATGCAATTCTTCTATATTACAAAATACATGATTAATGCCATGATGTTTTATAATATCTACTAATTGTTGCATTCTTTTATCTAGCCTTGCTTTGTTGAGCCAGATGCAAGATATTGTTTGTGGATTTTGTTTTATACGGGCAGTGATAGCATGAAAGCCGTAGATTTTATGTATCGCTGAACCATAATCATTTGGCATATTCGTTGTCCTTAAAATTGCTCCTAGCTGTACTACTTGTACTATCTCATGTACGGACAGCAATTTTTGCGTCCGCCTTTATGACAAGCTATTCTAGTTCAGCTATAGAATAATTTAATAATTGTTGATATATCTTAACTTGATTGAAGACTAATTATAGTCAATTTAATAATATATGTCATGATATATATCAAACTACTTTCTAACTTGTAAGCCAAGATGAATTTCAATTGGGTCAAAATCCCTATCATTGTGAATTAACTTTACATTATTTTCTATACAAAAAGTTGCAATTATTACATCAATAGTTTTTCTTATTGTTATGCCTTTTGTCCTTAAATATCTAAAATTTTGGGCAGATTTTAATGCAATATCTAAACCAACTAAACTATAACATTTTAGGCTCTGTATTAAATTACTAGCATGAGCATAATCAATATCATTTTTGAAACCTTGCAAAAATTCTACAATAATTAAATCACCTGTGATAACAATACCATGTTGCAATTCATAATCTAAAGCATCTGTATGATTAGCATTCACTCCATTAAAATAGTCAATCCATACCGAGGTATCTGCTAATATCATTTATCACATCTCATTTCTTCAAGATTACCTTCCCATTTTAATTTACCACGGAAATTTCTGATATTTTCCTGTTGTTCAATTTGAATAAGTAATTTTAGAGCTTTTTCTATAGTATCTTTTTTAGTTTTACAACCTGAAGCAATGAGTGCTTGTTGCATTAAATTGTCATCAATTACAATATTTGTACGCATAATTTATGAATGTGTATTATATATATAAATTATACACATAATATAGTTTAAATCAATTGATGTTGTTTCATCGAATAATTATGCTGATTTGCAATAATTATATGGTCAATTAGCTCTACTTCAATATAACTCAAAGCATTTTTTATATCATGTGTTGTGTTAATGTCGGCGTTACTTGGCTGTGTGTTGCCATTGGTGTGATTATGCGAAAGAATCACAAATTTTGCATTATGTTGTATGGCATTTTTTACAATATTTCTAGTATAAATAGGTAGGCTATCTATGCTACCATTTGCTAAAATTTCTTTGGCTAGTATTTGGTAGTTATGGTCAAGAAATATGCCAATTAATTGCTCTTGTTCTAAGCCATTAAAATGCAAATGTAAATAATTGTAAAGCTGTTCTGCTGTTTGTAATTTAGTTAGTTTTATGTCTTGTATTAGTACTCGTTTTGCCATTTCTAGGCAAGCATGAAGCTGGCTATATTTTGCTAAACCCAAGCCTTTTAATTGTGAAAATTGCTCTAAATCAACTTGGCATAAATTATATAAACTACCAAAATGATTTATCATATCTTTGCCTAGTTCAACGGCTGATTTACCTTTTATGCCAACCCGTAAAAAAATGGCGAGTAATTCTTCATCTTTTAAACTATTTACACCAAATTTTAGTAATTTTTCTCTAGGACGTTCTTCTTCTGGCCAGTCTTGGATTGACATATTATTTTACTATGATATTTTTCATTAATCTTTTTTAATTGATGAATTTTAGCATAAAAATATTTTTGATTTATAAAATATAGCTGGTTTTATATTTTTTGTGTTTGCAGGCTCACGACTGCGTTCATCTAGGCGTAGGAAGAAAATCCAACGAAGATAGTACAAATAGTACAGCTAGGAGGATTTTTAAGTACAACAACGATGACAGAAAATAGAGAATTAGCTATATAACCATAAATTAGGC
>JBJOQB010000175.1:0-13684 GCA_046050125.1 Pseudomonadota bacterium | reverse complement strand
AAATTATTGATAAAATGATAGCTTATAGTTTAACTAAAGATTTTTATACTGATATTGATATTCCATCATATAAAGTAGGCGATAAATGGTATCCATTACCAAGAATACCAACAGAAAATGATCCTTTAATGCAAAATTCTATTGAGTCGTTAAATCGACCTTATGGAATAGAACATAATTTCCCAAAGTATTCTCATAAGGAAAACATTAAGAATTTTGGTTATACAAAGCAAAATGTATCTGTAAAAGAATTTAAACAACAAAATCCAAATTGCTGTGTACTAGATGAACAAGCAAGATTTGCAGAACGCTTCATTAATAAAGATGAAAAAAATGCAGGTATTAATTATTTTTTTAAGATAAAAATTCCTATGACATATAATGAAACAGCAAACAAAAAACAAACAGTATTATACCTCTACGAAACACCTGTAACAAATTGTGGAGAAGATGCAACAATATCACAAAATATAATTACCTATGATGATGACTGGTTTCCTGACCCATATTTGTCAATTTTTGATTATGTAAAATTTTTAAAACAAGATAGTAGGCATTAGTTATGTTTATATACTCAACTAAGTTTAATATTGCTATTTCAATGATTGAAAAAGTTGCCCAATTATTGGTAACTTTATTATGCTTAAAAATAATGGCAAATAGTCTATCATTAGAAGATAATGGTAAGTATGCCTATGCTGCTTCGCTTGTAGTTATGTTTGGAAGCTTAACTTGTTGGGCTGGTTCCGAGCTAATTATTCCAAAACTTAGTAGATATAAGTATTTACGTCCTAGCATTATTACTCATGGTTGGTATTTAAGAGTTTTTTATACAACTTTTTCATTTATAATTGGCATTTTTATTGCTTATTTTTATATTCAAGACCCTAAAATTCGTTTTGTATTTCTAGTCTTGATGCTTTTACCCATTTTTGTAGAAGTTGGTGGCATATTTATGTGTTGGTTTATGGTTATAAATCAATATATTTGGATAAGCTTATCAAGGTTTATTGGGTTAATAATTCGTTTGGTAGGTGTGTACTGGGTTGCAAAGCACAAATTAAGCTTTGAGTTTTTTGCTTATGCATACTTATTTGAATTAATTACATTTAGCTTATTGCTTCATTTTATATATTTTAAATCTAAACAAAAAATGCTATGGCAAAAGTTTGATAAGAATATATTTAACAAGCTTTTATATAATGGCGTATTAATTGGAATTGGTTTAAGTGCAAGTTTTTTATTCTTAAGAGTAGATAGATTTTTTCTTGAAAAATATGTTCCCTTTAGTGAAATAGGCATTTATGCAGTTGCTATGCAATTAAATGATGCTTTTATTTTAGTTGTACAATCTGTTTTAGTTGTATTAATCAATCGATTAGTATTTGCACATAAAAATCCTCAAAAGATTAAACAAATTACTTTATTTATTCTTGCAATTAGTGCTTGTGGTATCGTTATGTGCAATATTTTATCAAAATATGTAATTAATGTGCTTTTAGATGATAGATATGGCAAAAGTGCAGATATTTTAAATATAGTAATTTATATTTCACCTTTTATTATGCTGAATTACTTATTTTATAATATATTTTTACACTATAAAAAATATGTATTAATTGGTGGCATTTGGTTATTTGGTGTTGTAAGTATGTTTATTTTTTGTAATTTACTCATACCAAAATTTCATGTATATGGAGCAATTTATTCTATTGGTTTAAGCTATATTTTGATGAATATTATTTATATATACAGATATTTTAGGCTACACTTAAAGCAAAGTTAAATTTATTTTTATATTTTTTTATTATCTCTATCATTAATTTCATGTGCAGTGAGCAATCTTGCTTGTTCTGGATTAATATTAATAATAGAGCCATTATTTTCCATACTAAAAGCCAATTTATCTACATAACAAATTAGCTCATTAGATTTTAGTTCTAATTTACCTTTACATACAGGACAAACAAGCATACTAATTAGTGTTTTATTCATATATCTATAGCCATGTTATTTTAGATATGATTTTAAATATTTTCCTGTAAAGCTATTTTTATTTTTTGCTACTTGTTCTGGCGTACCGCTTGCAATAATTTGTCCGCCACCTTCTCCGCCTTCAGGACCTAAATCAATTATATAATCAGCTGTTTTAATTACATCTAAATTATGCTCAATAATAATTAATGTATTGCCTGCATCACGAAGTTTTTCAATCACATTTAATAATAGCTGAATATCGTAAAAATGCAAACCCGTAGTAGGTTCATCAAGTATATACAATGTTTTTCCTGTATCTCGTTTTGATAGCTCTAATGAAAGCTTAACCCTTTGTGCTTCCCCACCTGATAGTGTTGTAGCTGACTGCCCTAGCTTTATATATCCTAAACCAACATCTAATAATGTTTTGAGCTTTCTTGCTACAGTTGGTATGTTTTCAAAAAATGTATATGCATCTTCAACGGTTAAATCTAAAACTTGATAAATATTTTTGCCTTTATATTCAACTTCTAATGTCTCACGGTTGTAACGCTTAGCACTGCATACATCACAAGGAACGTACATATCAGCTAAAAAGTGCATTTCTACTTTTATTACACCATCGCCTTGACATGCTTCGCAACGCCCGCCTTTTACGTTAAAAGAAAATCTACCTGCTTGGTAGCCTCTTTCCCTTGCTATATTTGTTTGAGCAAATAATTCACGTATTGGTGTAAAAACGCCTGTGTAAGTTGCTGGATTAGAACGTGGAGTACGTCCAATTGGGCTTTGGTCAACATTTATCACTTTATCAAAATGCTCTAAACCTTTTATATCTTCGTATACAGGTACTTCATGATTAGATTTATGTAGTTCATTCGCAAGTAAATTATATAGCGTATCATTCACTAATGTTGATTTACCAGAACCTGATACACCTGTAATGCAGGTTAATAATCCAATTGGAAATTCAGCAGTAACATTTTTTAAGTTATTTCCACAAGCACCTGTAATTTTTAGCCATTTATCACTAGGGCTATGACGTTTTTTTGGCACTGCAATTGATTTAATACCATTTAGGTATTGTCCTGTAATTGATGATTCAATTTTAGCGATTTGTTCAGCTGTTCCTTGTGCAATAATGCTACCGCCATGTACACCAGCACCGATACCAATATCAATTACATGGTCTGCAGTTTTTATCATATCTTCATCATGCTCTACAACGAGTACCGTATTGCCTAAGTCTCTTAAATGCTTCAATGTTTCAATTAATCTGTCATTATCTCTTTGATGTAAGCCAATTGATGGCTCATCTAGTACATACATTACACCAGTTAAACCCGAACCAATTTGGCTAGCTAAGCGTATACGTTGTGCTTCTCCACCTGATAGCGTATCTGCTGAACGATTTAAACTTAAATAATTTAATCCTACATTTATTAAAAAGCTAAGGCGAGATACAATTTCTTTAATAATTTTTGAGCCAACTTCATGCTTAAACCCCGTTAGTTTTAAACTATTAAAATAATTTAATGTGGCTGTTAAATTCCAACGACTGATTGAATCTAATGTTTGTGCATCTTCATTATTACCAATTCTTACATTTCTTGCTTCAAGGCGTAATCTACTACCTAAACATTGTGGGCAAGTTTGGTTACTTTGATATTTTGATAATTCTTCACGTACAGCAGGGGAATCAGTTTCTAAGTATCGACGTTTAAAGTTATTTACCACGCCTTCAAATTTTTGTTTATGTGTCATACTAGCACCTTTTTCACTAGTATGCGTAAAACTAATTACATCTTTGCTTCCATGTAAAATTATCTGTTGTATTTCTTGTGATAATTGCTCAAACGGCATATCTAAATCAAAGTTGTAATGCTGTGCTACACTTTGGAGAATTTGATATGTCCAACCATTACGCTTATCCCAGCCTTTAATTGCACCATTACTAATTGATAATTCAGGGAATGCAACAATTTTTTTATCATCAAAAAAGGTTAAATTTCCTAATCCATCACATGTACCACAAGCACCCATAGGATTGTTAAATGAGAACATACGTGGTTCTAATTCTTGAATTGAATAATCGCAAATGCTACATGCAAATTTTGCACTAAATAATTTTTGTTTTAAATTTTCATCTTCAATATTCTCGTCCATATTTAGCACAATTGCCTTGCCATAACTAATACGTAAGGCTGTTTCTAAGCTTTGTGCTAACCTTTGAGCTAAAACATCACGAGATTGGCTATTTTCTTTAGTAATTTTAACACGGTCAATTACTACATCTATACTATGTTTTTCTGTTTTTTTAAGTTTAGGTAAGTTTTCTGCTTCATATATTTTTGCATCAGTTTGATTTGTTGTACCACCACCGCTTTTAATTCTAAAACGTATAAATCCTTGAGCAATTAATTCATCAAATAAATCAGCATATTCACCTTTACGATTGCTAATTACAGGAGCTAATAACATTAATTTACTATCTTCAGGCATATTTAAAATGCTATCTACCATTTCGCTTATGGTTTGTGCATTTAATGCTAAATTATGTTCTGGGCAGTATGGCGTACCTGTACGAGCAAATAATAAACGTAAATAATCATGAATTTCTGTTACTGTACCAACAGTAGAACGTGGGTTATGACTTGTTGCTTTTTGCTCAATTGAAATAGCAGGAGATAATCCCTCAATTAAATCTACCTCTGGCTTTTCCATTAATTGTAAGAATTGCCTTGCATAAGCAGATAAGCTTTCTACATAACGCCTCTGACCTTCAGCATATAACGTATCAAATGCTAATGATGATTTACCTGAACCAGATAATCCTGTAATTACTACCAATGAATCTCGGGGAATGTCTATATCAATATTTTTTAAATTATGGGTTCTGGCTCCACGAATTTTGATAAATTGCTGTTCTGATAGATAAGCTTCATTAGGGTGATTGGCGTTAGTACTCATAATTATTTTTATATAATATTTATGTTAGATTGGACATTATTATATAGTAGTTGAAAGAAAGTTGCATATTACTATTATAAATAATAAACTATGAATATATAACTAATCCTCTAAACCCACAAAAACATTTGGGTATTTTAATTTAATTTTCCATTCTTTTTTTAACCTTACATTTTTAATTCTGCGTGATTCAGATAAAAATGATAACCTAGCCTCATCAATATTTTGTATTAAGGTTTCCCTATTCATTCTAATTGGCATAATTAAATTATGCTTTGTTGCAACATATTCAAGCCAATCTCCTGCTTTGATATCACTATCATCTACCATATTAATAACTCTTCCACCCTTAGATTTTTTTGACATTAAACCTAAATAAATAATTCTAGCCAAATCATCAGCGTGAATATGATTAGTGTAAACATCTTCATCTTGATTAAGTACAGGTGTTGGGGTTTGTAATTTTGCTAGTGGAAGCCTGTTTTGAGCATAAATCCCTGGGACACGTAGTATAGATAAATTTTTATTACGATATGGATTATTACATAATTTACGCATAAAATTTTCAGCATAAACTCTACGTTTTGCCCTTGCAGTTTTAGGGTTAGTTAAGGTATTTTCATCAACAAAGTTGCCATTATGATTGCCATAAACGCCTGTTGTGCTAACGTATGCTATATCAGCAAGCTTATGGCTATGACCTAATAATAAATAAGCCATGCTTTTAATTCTATTATCTATATTTGTAGAATTTTGCGGAGGTATTAAATAAACAGTTTTTGTAATAAATGGTTTCAGTTTTAGTAATTGAGACTTTAAAACGCTATTATCTTCATCTAAATTAATGTAAATTTGCATTGTATTAGATGGAGATGGAGATTGAGATTGAGTTTGTAAATGATTATCGCTATAATTATGCTTGCTGTTTATGCAAATAAAACGCATAAAAGTTGGAGAATTTTTAATTATTCTTTTTCCAATATCTCCGCAACCCATAATCAACATACGTGGGCGTTTAAAATGCCTTGTTGATACAGTAGCAGTGTGATTTACATTAGTTTTTACACTGTTCTTGTTTTGTTTACAATTATTAAAATTACATTTAGATTTTAGAGGCTTGTATGACAACATATCAGGTAAATATTATTAATAGTGAAAAGCAGTTTAATGTTAACCAAGATGAAACCGTTTTAGATGCTGCACTACGTCAGGGAATTATGCTTGCATATGGTTGTAAAAATGGCGGTTGTGGCACGTGTAAAAGTAAAGTGCATAGCGGAGATTATAACACATCTGATAATTTGTTAAACAGTGGCGAAAGAAGCCAAGGCTTAGCTTTACTCTGCTGTACTAAGGCTGAATCTGATTTAACCATTGAAGCTAAAGTGTTAGAAGGAATTGGCGATATAAATATCAAAAAGCTACCCTGTCGTATTAGTGATATGCAAAAAGCTAGCGATGATATCATAATAGTTAAACTACAGCTACCAACTAATGAGCAATTTGCTTTTATGTCAGGGCAATATATTGATTTATTGCTTAAAAATAATCAAAGGCGTAGTTATTCAATAGCAAGTAATCCATTAGAAAATAGCGTAGAACTACATATCAGACATATGTCAGGCGGTTTATTTACAGATGCTTTATTTGGTGTAAGTGAAACTCAACCAGCATTAAAAGTAAGAGATATTTTACGTTTTGAAGGTCCTTTAGGCACATTCTTTTTGCGTGAAAGCAATAAACCAATCATATTACTTGCTTCAGGCACAGGATTTGCACCAATAAAAAGCATAATTAATCATATGCAAGCTAGTAAAAATAATCGTCCTGTTACCTTGTATTGGGGCGGTAGAAGAACAAAAGATATATATGCTATGCAAGACTGCAATGAATGGTTAGCTAATATGCCTAATTTTAAATTTATTCCTGTTATATCTGATGCTTTAGCTGAAGATAACTGGCAAGGTAGAACAGGTTTCCTACATCATGCTGTAATTCAAGATATACCAAATATGCAAGATTACGAAGTTTATGCATGTGGAGCTCCAATTATGGTAGAAAGTGCAAAAGTAGATTTTTCTGCTAAGTGTAATTTACCTGAAGATAGCTTTTTTGCTGATGCATTTTTATCTCAAGCAGATGTTAGCTCAAATTAATTAATAATTATGAATAATAATTTTCATCAATTACAACAAAGTTTATTAAATGAGCAAGCATTTTTTGTTACAGGAACAGATACTGATATTGGTAAAACAATTGCTAGTGCTTGGTTATGTAATGTGTTAAATGCTGATTATTTTAAGCCGATACAAAGTGGTATACAAGAGTTTCAACCTCGGACTGATAGTGAATTTATTCAAAGCCTAAATTTGCCTCATACTTATGTTTTTGATGAAATTTACAGGTTTAAACAACCGTTATCCCCGCATTTATCTTCAAGTTATGAAAACGTAAATATTGAATTAAATAAAATTCAGTTACCAAAATCAAATAATAAAATAATTGTAGAAGGTGCAGGTGGTGTTTTTGTACCATTGAATAAAGATGAATATATAATAGATTTAATTAAATATCTTAATATTCCTACAATTGTAGTCTGTCGTAGTAGTTTGGGTACAATTAATCATACATGCTTAACTATAAAAACATTACAAAGCTATGATATTAAAATAGCAGGGATTATTATGGTTGGTAATTTTAATGCAGAGAATAAAAAAGCAATTCAAAATTACACCAAAATTGATATTATTGCTGAATTGCCGATATTTAATAGTGAAAATAACTGGCAAGAGTTAAAGGATTATTTACAAAATTAATCTTACATATTATCTATAGATTTTTTATATTACATATTACTATCTACAGCATACCAACCGTCATTAATTTTTTTTAAGATTTTTTCTTTTAGCTCGGGTGTGAATTTTTTAATTTTAGGTGAATCAGAATTATTGTTACCTTTGCCAGAATCAGAATAGAAAATTTTAAATATTTTCAACTTATAACCCTCTTCTTCAATTAATCTTATATGCTCTCTAGATTGATTATATCCATGGCAACCTTTTTTATTCCAATTTGGCTCTAATATTAAAGCACCTTGATTATTAGTGTTAGTATCCCATGCACCAAAAATAATAACTTTTTCTTCTTTATTAATAAAAGACCAGCTCCATCGCCAATTTCTACAAGTAGCACCTTGTAACTCTATAAAATGTTTTCTATTCATATTGATATATTTAGTTGATATTAATTATAATAGAATAGTTTACTTAAATAGCAATAATTTTATTATAAAAAACCATTTAGTGTTGTAAATATATCAAATCAAAATAATCATAATTGGATATAAATTCTATAAATCAATTCTCACAAACCCCAAATATAAATCCCTGTTCACTTAAATTATCTAGTAAATCAGCCGTAGTATTTAGTAAATCTTGTTTATCTAAGCTTGGTTGTTGTTCAACAAGTAATTGAATAGCCTGCTCTGCAGTTAAATTTTGTTGGCTAAGCATAGATATCAAATTTACACTTAAGCTGTTTAATAAAGTAAACTTAACTCCGCCATCAGCATTACGAAATATTAAATAATAATTTGCTTGTTTCTTTTTAACTTTAGGTTGATACTCTTTTGTAATCAAATGTACATCATAGTAGTAATCCACAATTGTCCATGCATCACTTAGCACTAAATTTGTATTTAGCCAATCATGTTTGTTTATTACCTGCTTAATTTCTTGATTATAATTATTATCAGGAGCAATTGCGATTGCCATTTCTACCCATTCATAATGAGCAAAACTAGTAAAATATATTGGCAAAACTTGCTTAACTTTTTTACTATGATTTTTTTTATTTAGCCATTCTAAAAATTGTTCTGGAATATCTCTAAACATTGGGCTAGCACATGTATATTCTTCAATAAAAGCATGAACCAAATCGTCCCAGTAATCAAATTCACTGATTGAGTAACAAATTGGAAAACAAGATTGTAAAGCAGAATTGATATTATTAAAAATTAATCCCGCATATATATCTAAATTTTTTTGAGGCAAATGCTCTTTATGATATTTTTTATTTGCATTTTTACGAATAAATAAACTAAAATCTTGTTGATATTGGCTAAGGTTTGGTTTGTTCATATTAATTAGCTATAATACTTATTCTATTGATTCATTGTAATATAAACTAGGTTGTAAAGATACATGAAAATTGCTACTTTTAATGCTAATGGCATTCGCTCTGCTTTTACTAAAGGTTTTGCTGACACAGTAAAAATGCTAAACCCTGATATTATTTGCATTCAAGAGCTAAAAGCACAAGCACCCGACCTGAAAATAAATGCTGATATGCATTTGTATTACGAAGACTACAATCCAGAGCAAAGTGCTAGCACGAATTTAATTGATGGATACTATTTTTGGGGGCATTATGCTCAAAAAAAGGGATATAGCGGAGTTGGCATTTTTAGCAAAAAATTACCGAATAGTATTATATATGGCATAAATCAAGAAAATTTTGCATTATTTAATCAAGAGGGCAGATATATACAAGCAAATTTTGATGATTTTTGCATAATTAGCTCATACTTTCCTTCAGGAAGTAGTAGCGAAGATAGAATAATTGCTAAGTTTGATTTCTTAGATGTTATTTACCCTCATTTGCTTGATTTATCCAAAAAACAAGAAGTAATTATATGTGCTGATTTTAACATTGCCCATAATGAAATTGATTTAAAAAACTGGAAAGGTAATTTAAAAAATGCTGGATTTTTACCTCAAGAAAGAAAATTTGTTACAGATATTACACAAAATGGCTATGTAGATGTGTTTAGAAAATTATATCCAAATGAACATGCATACACATGGTGGAGCCAGCGTGGACAAGCTTATAACAATAATGTGGGTTGGCGTATTGACTATCATTTAAGCACAACTAAAATGGCTGATTTATGTAAAAATGTAACTATACATAAAGAGCCTCGTTTGAGTGATCATGCTATGGTAATAGCCAATTTTAATATCTAGGTAGTTTTATGTTCAACCACCAAGCTACCATTCTTAAAATAAAAATTGATGCACTGCTGATAAATAAGCGTATTGATTCAGCAACGCCATAGTAATTAAGTAAAACATATATCCATGCACCAATAAATGCACATGTTGCATATGGCTTGTTATCTCTTAATACATTTGGAATTTGATTAAGTAAAATATCTCGAACTACACCACCAAATACAGCTGACACAACACCTAATAATGTTGCTGCAAATGGAGGTATTCCTAAACTTAATGCAATTGAAGTGCCTGATATGGTAAATAAACCTAAGCCGATTGCGTCAACCGTAACAAATACTTGTTGATTGATAAGCTTTGATGAAATTCTAATAACCATTGGTGCAATCAGTGCCATACAAAATATTAATATTGCATAATTTTCATGTGCAACCCAGTAAAATGGGCGTCTATCTAGAAGTACATCTCGAATTGTACCGCCACCAAATGCACTAGCAAAACCAACAATAAAAGTACTGACAGCATCTAAACGTTTTTTTCTTGCCTCAATAAATCCAGATATAGCAGAAGCCAGCAATGCAAATGCTTCCATAACTGTAATTATGGTTGATATATGTACTATATTTTGTAGATTGTATGCCATAAAACTAAAATATAAAAATAGCCGAATTAATCAATATAACTCAGCCATAAAATATTTACCTTTTTGAAGATATGCTAGATTTAATATTTTTAACAGATTTAATTGCTTTATTCGCCAATGATTTATCTGATTTATTATTATTTTTATCTGATATGCCTAACTTTTGCTTTGTATTATCAGATTTTTGATATGCATTTGCCCAAGTTGCTAAATCATCATGTAGTTTTTGCATGATAGGCTCCCAATTTCTATATTCAGTTTGGCGATATAGCTTAGTTTTTGGATACCATGGACTATCACTACGATTGATTAGCCATACCCAATGCGGATTAGTATCTAACAACACCCAAGTTTTAACCCCTAAAGCACCTGCCAAATGTGCAGTTGATGTACATGTAGTGATTACTAAATCTAATTGGCTAATTATGGCTGCTGATTCATCAAAATTTTTAATGTCCCCAGTTAAATCTTGTACATTAAACCCTTTATTTTGAGCTGATTCAATATCTTGCTCTGCATTAAATTGTAGTGAATAAAAGCTTATGCCTTCTATATCTTTAAATCTCACATAATTATCTAAACCAACTGAACGATAAGGGTTTCTTTGATGAGTTGGATTTCCTGTCCAAATTAAGCCAACTTTTAAGTTTTTATTGCCATTAAATATCTCTCTATATTTAGCAAAAGCAGGTCTTGATGGTCTAATATACGGAGTTTGATTTGGTATATCTTCAATTCTAGTATTAAATATTAATGGTAATTTTAATAATGGTATATGATAATCAAAATCTGGTAATGGTCTAGTTTTATCATCAATTATTTTATGCTCAAATAAATGCTGAAATGATGATGTAAATAATTCTTGTAATGCGGTAAAACAACAATAAACTATCTCCCCGCCTTGCTGTTTAACTTTTTCAGCAAATAATGGAACATATCTACAAAATTGTAATGCATCACCAAAACCCTGCTCACCCCATAAAAATATTCTTTTACCTTTTAGGCTTGCTTGCCCATCCCATTCTGGTTGTGCTAATCCATGAGGTTTGCCCCTAAGTTCGCTTGAGCCATTCCAACGGTATTCATGTAATTTCCAGCCTTCTTCATAATTACCTTGCACCAACTTAACCATAGCTAAATTCCATTTAGCACTTTCATAACTTGGGTCAAATTTGATAGATGCCTCTAATGCTTGTTCAGCTCCTTTGAGGTCTTCCATTTCCCTTAGTAATAATGCCAAATTATTATAACTTACAGGGTATTGCGGATTTAATTTTATAGAATTTATATGAGCATTGTATGCATCTGTAAGCTTATCCATTCTTTGTAAAATACTACCATAATTTGTCCATGCTAGGCTGTTGGTTGGATTGGCTTTTAATTCTAATTCAAATAATTCTTTTGCCCTATCTAATTGATTTGTTTCTTTATATGAAGCACCTAAATTATTGAGCAACATTGGCATGCTTGGTTCAAGCTGATATGCTTTTTCATAAAATGGAATTGCCTCAGCATATTTATTTTGATATTGTAAGCTTAAACCTATATAAAAATAAAATTCTGCATTATTTTCTTGTTGTTGAATACCTAGGTTTGCAACTTGGTTTAATGTTGTATAATCTTGAATTGCTAGCAATCCTCTGCACCACTCCATTCGATATTCTGAAATTTGCGGATATAATTGATAAATTTGTATGTAAATATGGCAAGCTAATATCGGTTTATCTTGTTTAGTTAAAATTCTAGCTTTTTCAATAAGTGCTGAGTAAAAAGTTGCTTGTATAATTAATGCTTTATTACACGTGGCAATTGCTTGCTCTAAATCATTACATCTGGAGTAAATATGAGCTAACATCGTGTATGGCATTGGATTATTTGGTTCTTTTTCTGACCATTTATTGATGTGATGTACAGCTAATTCTAAATTATTATTATTGATATAGTGATTAACTATATTAAAGTTTTCACAGATATTTACAGTTGTTGTCATAAAAACTTTTCCTATTTTATATTTTTATTCTTAATCTTATTAAACTAAACATTTTAACGAGTTAATATTGTTTAATATTAGTTAATTTTTATAATTAACTCCACTGCGACCAACCACCATCTACACACAAGCTTTGCCCCGTTACAAATGAAGACATATGACTAGCAAAAAATGCAACTACAGATGCAACTTCGCTTGGTTCTGCAAATCTACCAAGAGGAACATTTTCTTGAAGTTTTTTATGTACACCCTCTATGCTTAAACCAAAAGTTTTAGCTCTTTGTTCATTTACCTGAGCAAGCCTATCTGTATTCGTATAACCTGGTAATACATTATTTACAGTTATATTATGTTTACCTAATTCACTGCTTAAAGTTTTCGCCCAGTTTACCATGCCACCACGTATCACATTTGACACCGCTAAATTTGGTATTGGAGTTTTTGCCGATACAGAAATGATATTTATAATTCTTCCCCAATTGTTTTCTATCATAGCAGGAATTACCATTTTGGTGATTTCGCTACTTGCTATTATATGCGTATTGAATGCATCTAGGTAATGTTGAATAGTAGCATTTTGTGTGGTATTTGGCGATGGACCTCCTGCATTATTTACTAAAATATCTATTTTATTATTAGATACATAGTCTTGAATTATGCTTAAATTATCAATTGAGCTTAAATCAACAGCTAAAACATCATGTTTTACTTGATTATATAGCTTATTAAAATTAGCTTGGGCTTGTTCTAGTTTTTCTAAATTACGAGCCACTAAAACAACTTTTGCTCCCATGCTTGCTAACATTTCAGCACTAGCAAGACCAATCCCAGCACTAGAGCCACATACTAAAGCTGTTTTACCATTTAAATTTGCATTGAATAGATTATTCATTGTAAAACAATTATTTTTGTTAAGATAACTTATTATTTGTTATTTTTATACTCTAGTCAATTTGATGTTTTGAATATGTTGCTTTATGTGTGATTATTAGATATATGAATATGCTTTAGCATGATTAAATCAAGTAAATAATATATACTTATATTTAGTAAATTATGTGGAATATTGGTTATTTAAACTTGAATATGGCA
>JBJOQB010000174.1:0-6493 GCA_046050125.1 Pseudomonadota bacterium | reverse complement strand
CTAGCTAATTTGTTTTTTCACTCAAAATACTCTAAAAACCATGCTTTTTATTCGTGTTTTTCGTGTTGCCTTATATCCCCGCCCTGAAGGACGAGGTTTTACGGCAAGTTTGATAAAAAAGCCAAAAGATTTTTATTTCTTCTGGCTTATTATAGTTATTCTAAATCTTTAAAATAACTATTTCAAATTTTGTAATGCTTCAATTCTGCTTTCAAGTGGTGGGTGTGTCATGAATAAGCTTGCTAAGCTAAAGCCTTTTTGTGATTTATCTTGTGCAATACCACATGCAGCCATGTTACTTGGCAAACCACCTGTTTGTAATAATAGTAATTTCTTTAAGGCTAAAATCATTGGCTCTCGGTCTTGCATAATCCTTGCTGCACCTTCATCAGCTTTGTATTCACGAATACGAGAGAAGTACATCACTATAACACTTGCTAAAATACCAAATAATATCTCACACACGATTGATACAACTATATACACCCATGTTGTACCTTTTTCATCATCTTTTTTGAAAAATGTATCAGCTGCATATGCAACAACTCTTGATAAAAACACTACAAATGTATTCACGACACCCTGAATGAGGGTTAATGTAACCATGTCTCCATTTGCAATATGTGCTACTTCATGTGCTAAAACGCCTTCAACTTCTTTTTGAGTCATGCTGTAAAGTAAACCAGATGAAACTGCGACTAAGGCATTATTTTTGCTTGCACCTGTAGCAAATGCATTTGGCTCGCCTTCATATATCCCAACTTCAGGCATACTAATACCTGCACGTGTTGCTAAGTTTTGTACAGTATTTAATAGCCATACTTCATTTGCATTTTGTGGTGTAGTAATAATATGTAATCCAGTTGACCATTTTGCCATTTGCTTTGATATTAATAATGAAATAATCGAACCTGAAAATCCAACTACGGCAGAGAAAATGAGTAACATTCCTACATTTAAGCCATTACCGTGTAAAAATTTATCTACACCCAGTAAACGAACCATGATACTGATAATTACCATTACAGCAATGTTAGTCAGTAAAAACAAAAATATACGTTTCATATTACCTCTTTATGTTTATATAAAATACCAAGCTAGCAAGGATTTATAGCTAGATTAATTTAATTCAGCTATAAATATTATAACAAATAATTTTACTGTTCCAATCTTTCTATACCCTCAAAATTTTCATGACTTTCCAAATTCTCTTTTGGCTTTTTAACTTTACGTGCTTGTACTGCCCACATATGAGCATAGACTCCATTTTTATCTAATAGTTCTTGATGTGTGCCTTTTTCAACAATACTTCCTTTATCCATAACAATAATTTGCTCTGCATGTGTTATGGTAGACAATCGATGTGCAATTACAATGGTTGTGCGATTTAAGCTTAAACGATGAAAGGCTTCTTGTATTGCATGCTCTGTTTTACTATCTAATGCACTTGTTGCTTCATCTAATATTAAAATTGGAGCTTGTTTTAGTAACGCCCTTGCAATTGCCACCCTTTGTTTTTCGCCACCAGATAATTTTAAGCCACGCTCTCCTACAACAGTATCATATCCATGGCTTAAATGCTGTGCAAAAGTGTGTAAATCGGCTGCTTGTGAGGCTGAAACATATTCTTCTGCACTTGCATCTGGCTTACCATATTTAATGTTATAGGCTAATGTGTCATTAAACAGCACTGTATCCTGTGCTACAACCGCCATATGATTACGTAAACTAGCTTGTGTTATATCTTTAATATCTACATCGTTTATATAAATGCTACCCTTTTGCACTTCATAAAATCTAAATAATAATTTAGTAAGTGTTGATTTGCCTGAACCTGAATGACCAACAATTGCAGTAGTTGTACCTGCTGGTACATTAAAACTAATACCCTTTAATATTTTACGTTTTTCATCATATGAAAATTCTACATTTTCAAAACGAATAGTTGGCGATTTTGTACTAAGTTGTAATGCTTTTGGCTTATCTTTAATATCAATGTTTTCATCAAGCAATTCAAATAACCTTGTTGTATCGGTTAAGGCTTGGCGTATTTCTCGATACATTACACCTAAAAATACTAATGGCGTGTACAGTTGTAACATTAAGCTGTTAATTAGTACAAAGTCGCCAATCGTTATCGCTTTAGTTTGAATATCACTAGCAGCTAAACTTAATATAATAATTAAACTAATTGCAATAATTAGTTGTTGCCCAAAATCAAGGGCAGATAAGCTTCGGTCATTTTTAATTGTAGCAATACTTAATTCTTTTAGCTGACTTGCATAACGTTTTGCTTCTAGTTCTTCATTTCCAGAGTATTTTATCGTTTCATAATTTAGTAGTGCATCATAGGTATTTTGTGAAACTTGAGTATCTAACTCATTCATTTTTCTACGAAAACCACCACGCCATTCAGTTACTAAAAATGTATAACTGATGTAAAACACCAATGCAATTAACACTACTAGAGCATACCAAACTCTATACTGTGTAAGCAACCATGTTAAAACTATACCAATTTCAAGGAATGTAGGAAAAATTCTATATAAACTATATGAAACTAAAGAGCGTATTCCCCTTGTGCCTCGGTCTATTTCTCTATGTAATCTACCACCCTGCCTGTTTAAATGAAAGGTTAGCGATAAATTAAAAATATGTTTAAACACATCTAATGATATTGCTTGTAAAGTTTGTTCGGTAACATGTGCAAATATCCAACCGCAAATTTCATCAAATAAATAGGCCAAAAACCTACAACTACCATATGCAATAATTAGCCAAATCGGTAGAAATGCAAGGCTATTCATTCCACTAAATGAATTGATAACTTGCTTAATTAAAATTGGCACACCTAAATTTGTCAATTTAGCTAGTAATAGCAAACCCAGTGTTGCAACTAAATGCCATGGGTAAGCTAAAAAGTAGGGGGCTATTTTTTTAAATAGCCTTGAATCTTGGTTAAGTGTTGATTTCATAGTTTTAGAATAATTTTATATCCTATATTTTAATAAAAAAATAAATTACTTAATGCCTTCCCTGATGCAATTGGGGAATTTTCTCGCATGAATGCTTCTCCCACTAAAAATGTGTTTACATTATGTGATTGCATAAGTTTTACATCTTCTTGAGCTAAAATGCCTGATTCAGTAACTATAATTTTATTATCAATTTTGTGTAGCAAATTTATTGTTTGAGCTAAATCTACGCTAAAAGTTGCTAAATTACGGTTATTAATACCTAATAATTTAGTTTTTAGTTTTATAGATTTTTCTAACTCATCATCATGATGAATTTCTGGCAGTACAGCTAAATTTAAACTGTGAGCAATTTCTTCAAAGTATTGCATTTGCTCTGCACTTAAAATGCTTGCAATCAAAAGAATTGCATCAGCACCAATTAATGCACTTTGGTAAATTTGATATTCATCAACAATAAAATCTTTTCTCAGTACTGGTAAATTTGTGGCTTGCCTTGCTTGCTCTAAGTATTCTATTTTACCTTTGAAATAATCTTCATCTGTAAGTACAGATAAACAAGCTGCTCCGTTTTTTTCGTATTCTTGTGCAATCTGTTCAGGTATAAAATTAGTGCAAATGATACCTTTTGATGGGCTTGCTTTTTTAATTTCAGCAATTACAGCACTTTTGTTATGTTGATGTTTATGTTGAATTGCTTGTATAAAATCACGTCGTTGAAATGTAGATGAATGTTGCAATTGCAATGCTTGTTGCTTTATTTCTTCTAAAGATAATGTTTGCTTTAGATAAGAAACTTCTTTACGTTTGGTATCAACTATTTGGCTTAGAATAGACATTATATCCCTTAACAATTCTAATTTATCTATATAACTAAAATTATTATATCATTAAAATCTATAAATAATTTATCAAATTAGGTAAAATAACTTAATTAAATCCTAACCTTCATAAATAATGAAATCAAATATACTGGCATTAGCACAAAAAACTTTAAAAATAGAAGCAGATGCAATTCATTCATTAAGCTTAAATTTGGCTAAAAATGATGCATTTGAGCAAACTATTGATTTATTATTAAATTGTACGGGTAAAGTTGTAGTAATTGGTATGGGTAAATCAGGGCATGTTGCAAGTAAAATAGCAGCAACACTCGCATCAACAGGCACATCAAGTTTTTTTGTTCATCCTGCTGAAGCAAGCCATGGGGATTTAGGTATGATTCAAGATAATGATGTTGCTATTTTATTATCAAATTCTGGCGAAACGGCCGAAGTAGTTTGTTTATTACCTGCTTTAAAGCGTAAAAAAATCAAGTTAATTTCAATAACAGGTAATCCAAATTCTACATTAAGTAAAACAGCTGATATTAATATCGATGCAGTTGTTGAGCAAGAAGCTTGCCCACATAATTTAGCCCCAACTACTAGCACAACAGTAGCGTTAGCTTTAGGCGATGCAATTGCAATATGTTTATTAGATGCTCGTGGATTTAGTCCTGATGATTTTGCTATTTCACACCCTGGTGGAAGTTTAGGCAAGCGTTTGCTTACTCGAGTAAAAGATATAATGCGTAATGGCGACCGAATGCCAATGGTTGATATGCATTCTAGCTTGGCTGATGCTTTACTAGAAATGACACAAAAAGGTTTAGGCATGACATCGATTGTAAATAACCTTGAAGATAAAAAAGTTTTAGGTATATTTACTGATGGGGATTTACGCAGATTAATTAATACATCACATAGTTTTGCGGATATTAAAATTATTAATGTAATGAAACAGTCGCCAAAAACAGTTATTGCTTCACAAATGGCAGTTGAAGCATTGAATATGATGGAATCGCATGCAATTAATCAAATGCTAGTAGTTGATAATTTTGAGAATAATATATTAGTAGGTGCATTTAATATGCAAGATTTGTTATTGGCGAAGATTGTTTAGTTTTATTATTATAAATAGATAGCATAATTTCATAATTTGATTATGCTAGCCCTACGGCAGTATGAATAAGATTTATTATATAATAATTACTATTTATGCATGCCTAAATGTATACGTAATTCAATTTCTATAGCTTGCATATCTGATTTTGATAAAGTACAAATTTTAGTTTTTAAACGTTTTTTATCTGCTGTCATAATTTGATCGCTCATACTTTTACTTTTATTATTATCAATAGTGATAAAAGCTTCCCCTGGATATTTACTTGTTACATTGCTAGTACAAGGTATAACTACTACTCGATTTAAATTTCTATTAGCAGCATCATTACTGATAATAACAGCAGGGCGAGTTTTTGTTATTTCTGTACCAACAGCTGGATCAAACTCTACCCACCATACTTCACCTCTCTTCATTATTATCCTTAATCAAAGAATTACACCAAATTTGAGCATTTTGTTCTCTTTCTTCATCATTAGCCATAGCTTTATAGCCATCTTCTAATGATGTATTTAACAAGTGCGGTTTAATTAATCGTTCAATAAATTTACTTATTTGGCGTTTTCCTACGTTTAAATACAAAGCTTCATAAATTTCTTCATCTATTGATATAGTTAGTTTTTTATGCATAATTATTTTTAGTAGTATTACGTATTAATATTATAGCATATTTTTTAATTTACCTAGAATGCTCTACTATATTTATATTTTCAATTTTAAAAATATTTAGTACAAACTCTATATCAAATTTAACTATTTTTAACTTTTATATATACCTTTTAACTTAAAAATAATATATTCTATTGTAAGTTATTATTAATTAACAAATTTAATATTAAATATTATGTCATTAAAATTCAATAATCGTAAGTTCAATATAGGTATTTTTTTATTAATAATTGGTATTTTTGTTTATAGCTATGTAAGCTACAAAAAATCAATATCCGTGAGAGAACATAAGGTATATAACAAGCTTTATCAGTTCGCAAACATCAATTTAAATAGCATAAATCTGCATGAAATAGTAAAAGATGTAGAATGGGATAAAGTTTGTTACATTAGCCCTGAAATGTCATCAAAAGTTTTATACTCTGAACATACAGTGTACAATCGTAATGAATATAAATGGTCAAATCGTGGTTTTTTGAATAAAAAGTATTATCGCCTTGTATTTATTCGTGATAATAATATTATCGATATTGTAAGATTACAGCCTAATAAAACTAATATGATATCAAAAGTAAACACTTGCTATAATAAGCCTAATGCAATGATTAAGCTTACTAAATCTAAAATGTATAATAATTCATATGGTGTAGATATTGAGGCATTGTAGAATATAAATTATATTTTATACCTGCAAATATCAATGCGGGTATCTCTCAATAAATAACTAAACTACCACTGAAAACCCGCACCAGCTCCAAACCCAGCATCTCCCCCACTAAGTGATGCACCTATGTTTACCTTCAAATTATCATGAATGCGTGAATTTATGCCAATTGCTAGGGCTTTTTCGCTTTTATATGTGCCAACTGCAATCCCAAGTAATATATTTTTATTACTATCTACGT
>JBJOQB010000173.1:0-3672 GCA_046050125.1 Pseudomonadota bacterium | reverse complement strand
TTTTATTTAATTAAAAATTACATTATAACATAATTTGTTAGTTGATTCTCTTAATTAAAAATAATGTATGTTTTTTGCTTGTTAATATACCCTGATTTTTATGTTGTTATATAATTTGTTTGAGAGTGTTTATTTAAACGCTCTCATATTTTTATATACAGGGTTTTTATGTCTTATTTTCTAATGGCATATCGTAGATATGCTGATTTCAAGGGTAGGTCTAGTCGTAGTGAATATTGGTATTTTCTATTATTTTATTTAATAATATTTATTATATTATATAGTTGCGTAGGAAAAACAGCAGTTGATATATTGTTATTAGGGAAAAGTTTAAATGAAGCTTTTTTAGGTGGTATTGGATTTTTTATTGTATTGATATTATTAATTATATTTGTTTTAGTTTCGCTTATTCCTTCAATTTCTATTACCATACGTCGTTTACATGATGTTGGTCGGTCAGGTTGGTTGTATCTAATTATATTTATTCCTTTGGTTGGTTGGATTGCTTCGTTAATTTTAGGATTTATAGATAGTGAAGAAGGCGATAATGAATATGGAGCTAATCCTAAACGTATTGGATAGTAAAATAAGTTTATCGTTATGAAATATATTCATATATTCATGAATTATATGAAATATATTAAAGTCATAAATGATGTTATGATATTTTTACTCAAGTAAATCTGTAAAATATCATGACAAATATTCAAAACTTAAAAAATGTAAAAACTCATACCTTAGGTGCAAGCCGTATGGGTGAGCAACGTCAATTAAAATTTGCCTTAGAGCAGTACTGGCAAGGCAAAACAACAAGTGCAGATTTATTAAAAACAGCACAAGAAGTTAAAAGATACAACTGGAATATTCAAAAACAAGCAAATTTAGACTTTGTTACAGTTGGCGATTTTGCTTTTTACGACCATGTATTAAACACTGCTTGCTACTTTAATGCGATTCACACAGAGCAAACATCACACCAACATAATGGGCAAACTTGTACGCATGCACATGCTAGTAGTGATGAAGAATTATTAAAACAATATTTTAGTAATGCTCGTGGTGGCGATTGTTGTGCTTTAGAAATGACAAAATGGTTTAACACAAATTATCATTATATTGTTTCAGAATTAGATGAAAATACTAAATTTAGCTTAAGTCAAGGCTATGTAAATAAATTTATCATTGATGATGTGAAAGATGCCTACGCACAAGGGCATGAAAATGTTAAAGCAGTTTTACTCGGTCCTGTAAGTTACTTATATCTAAGCAAAGCAAAAAATGTAAATAAATTAGACTTATTACCAAGTTTAATTGCTTGCTATGCTCAATTATTATCACAATTAAAAGCACAAAATATTACTTGGGTACAAATTGATGAACCAATTTTAAGCTTAGATTTAGGTGCTGAATGGCACAGAGCAATTGAGCAAACTTACAGCCAATTGCATTTTGAAGGTATTAATATTTTAGTTGCTACGTACTTTGGTGCATTACAAGACAATTTACAATTAGCATGTAATTTAGCTGTTCAAGGTTTACATATTGATGCAGTTAGCTCTCCTCAAGAATTACAACAAATTATAGATTGGTTACCAAATCACAAAGTTTTATCAGTTGGTGTTGTAGATGGTCGTAATATTTGGAAAACAGATTTAGAACAAGTAATTGCTAAATTAGAACAAGTATCAACAAGACGCACCCAAAATGTTTGGTTAGCTCCATCATGCTCATTATTACACGTTCCTGTAAATTTAGAACTAGAGCAAAAATTAAATCCAGAAATTAAAAACTGGTTAGCATTTGCAAAACAAAAATTACAAGAATTAGATGTAGTTAAATCTTATATCAATAATACTAAAGATGTAAGTGAAATAATTAAGAGTAATAGCCAATCAGTTGCTCAACGTAAAAATAGCATTTTAGTAAATAATCCACAAATTAAACAAGATATTCAACAAATTCTTGTAAAAGATGGAGTAGACAAACGCAATACAGAATTTGCAAATCGCAAGCAAACTCAACAAGAAGTACTACAATTACCTTTATTACCAACAACAACAATTGGTTCATTCCCACAAACAGCTGAAGTACGTAGCTTAAGAGCAAGATATAAAAAATCTGAAATTACAGAACAAGAATATACAAAAGCAATTCAGGAATTAACTATTGAAGCAGTTAAAATCCAAGAAGAAATTGGTATTGATGTTTTAGTACATGGCGAATTTGAGCGTAATGACATGGTTGAGTACTTCGCTGAATACTTAAATGGATTTACATTTACTGAAAATGGTTGGGTTCAATCTTACGGTTCTAGATGCGTTAAGCCTCCTGTAATTTATGGCGATGTTTCACGTAAACAGCCAATCACAGTTGCTTGGAGTCAATTTGCACAAGAACAAACTAAGCAAATTATGAAGGGTATGCTAACTGGTCCTGTAACCATGTTACATTGGGCATTTGTACGTGATGACCAATCAAAACAAGATACTTGTTTACAAATTGCAGTAGCGTTACGCCATGAAGTAAATGATTTAGAGCAAGCTGGTATTAAAATTATTCAAATTGATGAGCCAGCTTATCGTGAAGGTTTACCATTACGTAAACAGGATTGGCAAAATTATTTAGCATGGGCAAGTCAAGCATTTCGTATTAGCAGTAGCGGTGTAGATGATAAAACTCAAATCCATACACATATGTGCTATAGCGAGTTTGGCGACATTTTACCTGCAATTGCAGCTATGGACGCTGATGTAATCAGTATCGAAACTACCCGTTCAAATATGGATTTACTAGATAGCTTTGTAAGCTTTAAATATCCAAATGATATTGGGCCAGGGGTTTGGGACATTCATTCTCCACGCATTCCAAGTAGTGAAGAAATGACAGCTTTAATCAATAAAGCAATTGCAGTTTTACCAATTCAAAACTTATGGATTAATCCAGATTGCGGTTTAAAAACACGTAATTGGGAACAAACTAAACAAGCTTTAACAAATTTAGTTGAAACAGCTAAACAAGTTAGAATTGAGGTGCAAGAAAGTAGTTTAGTTTAAAATTATATAAAAGTATTTGCTTATCAGATAAATGATTCATATTTGGTAAGTAAATTGAGAGTGTTTAAATAAAGAATGCTTACTTAGAAATACCTAAAGAAAGCATATTAGAAGAAAATAAAAATATCTTCAATGATTTACATAATATGCTAGAAAAAGATGAAGTAATTCATGATTACGAAGAAGCCCAAAGAATAGAAATGTATCTAGCCAAACAAGAAAAAGAAAGCTTTATTGATGGAATTATTGAAGGCGAAAAACTGGGCTTGGAAAGGGGAGAAAAGCTAGGACTAGAAAAAGGCAAGCTAGAAATAGCCCGAAGCCTGAAAGCCAAAGGATTTCATGATGTAATGATATCAGAAGTAATAGGCTTAACATTTGAAGAAATAAAAAATATAATATAGACAGCATATATACTAATAAAAAAGATATTAATAAATTATATATTTCAAAATTATTATTCAATTTTAAAGTTGTGCATGGCGTTAGATAATTATATGAGAGTGTTAAATACGTATAGCTGATTTAAAAATAATCTGATATTTATAAAATTCCTCAGGCTTATTTACATGTACCCATAACCTCATACTAAGTTCTACCATTTCTACAGAACGGGATA
>JBJOQB010000172.1:0-5872 GCA_046050125.1 Pseudomonadota bacterium | reverse complement strand
TAATTGGTAACCCATTAAAAGCAAAACAAAAATTAGGTTGGGAGCCTACAACCACATTAGAACAATTATGTGATATGATGGTAAAAGCTGATTTAGTAAGGAATGAGCAAGGTTACTCGTTTTAAAAATGATGTTAAGAGTTTGTAATATGAAAAATTATAGCATAGTATCTCTATTTAGTGGTTGTGGTGGTCTTGATTTAGGCTTTCATGGCGGATTCAAGTTTTTAAATCAGGAATTTGAAAAACTAAAGTTTGATACAATATATGCAAATGATATTGATAAAAATGCCTGTGATACATTTCAGAAAAATTTCCAAAAGGATATTATTTGTAGCGATATTAATAATCTTAATATAGAAGTATTTCCTCCAAGTGATATATTAATAGGTGGTTTTCCTTGTCAAGATTTTAGCTATTCAGGTAAAAGACTTGGTCTTGATAGTGCTAGAGGAAATCTATATAAAAGCATGTGTAATGTTATACAAAATACTAGACCAAAGCTTTTTCTTGCAGAAAATGTTAAGGGTATTTTAACTATTGATAGTGGTAATGCAATTAAAAAAATAATTAATGATTTTGAGAATTTAGGATACACTATATCTTATAGACTACTAAAGGTTAGTGATTTTGGTGTTTCTCAAAAGAGAGAGAGAGTTATTATAATTGGCACAAACAAAGATTATTTACCAAAATTTAATTTTGATAATATAAAAAAAACAAAAGCTAGCTTTGTTTATGATGCTATAAAAGACCTTGAAGATTATGAAGAAGGCTTGGTATCTAATCATAAATGGTCAAAAGCAAAAATGAATAAAGGTCAAGGAAATTCTATAATAAATAAGTATGATTTTGCTCCAACCATGAGAGCAGAACATCATGGAAATATAGAGTTTCATTACAATGGCAAGCGTAGGCTTTCAGCAAGAGAGGCGGCTAGAATACAAGGATTTCCTGATGATTTTATATTTTATCCGTCAACTTCAAGTGCATATAAGCAAATAGGAAATGCCGTGCCTCCTATTTTTGCTTGGCATATTGCTAAATCAATTCAAGAATTTTTAGATATTAGTTTATGAATAAAATAGATAATATTTTTAGTGATTTAGATATTATATCTAAGATACAAGAAAAATTGCCAAAGCTATTTCAACTTGCAGAGGTTGATAACTCAAGAGATGGCAAGATCGGAATGGAAATAGGTTCTGCAAGAGAAAGAATTATTATATCACTATTGATATATCAATTTGGGCAAGAAAATATCATAACAGATATTCCAATTACAGAAAATGAAACAGATGTTATAGTATTTGATGAACCAATTTCTATTAAAACAGTAACAAATAAGAATATTGTTGGAATAAAACTTATATGGACTGTTGATGCACAGAAAGCATTGGAGTTTGTTAATACATATAGTATTCAGTGTGATATGTTATTTGTACATATTAATTGGAATGGCGAAGGAGGTATGTATTTAATACCAAAAGAAGTTCAATTAGAAATATTAAATGAGTATGGTAAAGAATTTTATTTTAAACTTCCAAAGCAAGGTACAAATCCACGTGGTGTTGAAATAACAAATGAAGCAATTAAAAAATTAGCATATCATAAACAAACAAAAATAATTAAAATTAATTGGTTTCGTAATAATGATATAAAATATACACCGTATGACAGATGGATTAGCTTTTGGAAAGATGAATAAAATTGATTAATAAAAAAATAAAATTAATATTCTATAATCTACAAATTAAATCTGAACATGGATAAAAAAGTACTAATAACAGGCATTAATGGTTTTACAGGAAAATATGTTTGGCAAGAGTTTGAGAAACATGGCTATGACGTATATGGGTTTGCACAAAGTTCAAATTTATATGTTTCAAGTATATCAAGTAAAATTTATGCTTGTTCACTAGAGCAAAAAGACACACTACAGCAATTAATTACACAAATTCAACCAAATATTATTGTACATCTAGCCGCAATTGCTCATGTGGCACATGCATCATTGCATAATTTTTATGAAACTAATGTAATTGGTACGGAAAATTTACTGAATGCTATATATCAATCAGGTAGTAACGTTCAATCTGTATTACTAGCTAGCAGTGCAAATATATATGGCAATAATAATAGTGGAAATCCATTAAATGAAGATATTACTCCACACCCAGAAAATCACTATGCAATTAGTAAGCTAGCAATGGAGCAAGTAGCAAAATGGTGGAGTTATAAACTACCAATTACTATTGTTAGACCTTTTAATTACACTGGGATTGGGCAAAGTGAAAGTTTTTTAATTCCTAAAATCGTAAGTCATTTTAAACAAAATAAAAAAGATATTGCATTAGGTAATATTGAAGTTGCTCGCGATTTCTCTGATGTAAGAGTTGTTGCACATTACTACCGTAAGTTAGTAGAAATAGAAGCTAATAAAAATGGACTACATACCTATAATGTTTGTAGTGGAAAAACACATTATTTAAAAGAAGTAATAGAAATAATGCAAGAGATTACAGGCTATCAAATAAATATAAATATAAATCCTAATTTTATCAGAGCAAATGAAGTTAAGACTTTATATGGCGATAATTCAAAGTTAATTAATGCAGTAGGTGAAGTTGAGCCAATTAGTTTACAGCAAACATTAAGTGATATGTATACTAGCAAACTATAGCTGATTTTATATTTTTTGTCATCTAGGCGTAGGAAAAAAATCCGACGAAGATAGTACAAGTAGTACAGCTAGGAAGATTTTTAAGTACAACAACGATGACAGAAAATAGAGAATTAGCTATATAATATATTTAATCATTTTATTTTATGGGTGATATACATGTCATATTCAGATTATCAATATTTTAAGCAAATTCAAAAAGATTTTGCAATAAATTACCAAATAGTTGAAAGCCTATTCCCTCAAATTGAAATTGCCTATCCAAGTGATTTTTTAATACAAATATTAAAAATAGCAAAATCATTACCATCAACCCATTCTGAAAAATCACGCTCTGAAAACTTAATTACACCGATTCTATGGGAAGTATATCAAAAGCAATCAGGTCGTATTACATTATTCTCAGGTTGTAAACTAAATATAAATGAAAAGTTATCAGGGATTTGTGATTATATTATTGCAAATAAAAAATCATTACTTGAATTAGATAGCCCAATAGTTTGTATAGTTGAAGCTAAACATCGTACTTTAGAGGAAGGGTTTGCCCAAGCTGGTGCAGAGATGATAGCTTCAAGAATTTTTAATCAAAAAAATGATAGTAATATAAATATAATATATGGTGTTGTAACAAATGGAATTGATTGGCGATTTTTAAAATTACAAGATGATATTTTATATATTGACCAAGAAATTTATTTTTCCAGCACAGATTACGTAGCAAAATTACTAGGTGTATTCAATCAAATACTAACAAATATTCAATCATGAAAATCATATTATCCGTAGATGCATTAACTCCTCCATTAACAGGGATTGGGCGTTATACATTAGAACTAGCTCACGGTTTAGCTCAATATAAGAATAATCAACCTAATTTAGAAAGTTTGAAATACTACCGTTATGGACAGTGGATACAAGATATTAACAGCCTAGTAAGTACAAATGCTAAGCAAAATCCTCAAAATTCTTCAGATAATCCTAGTAATATTAGCCCTAATAATTTAGTTCAAAGCATCAAAAAAATGCTTAAAAATAATGCGTATGTAAGAAAAGCTTATCAACTAGCAAATCCATATATTACGCAATTTAGATTAAATAAATTTAGTGACCATATTTATCATGGACCTAATTTTTATATACCAAAAAATTTCTCGGGTAAAACTATTGCAACAATCCATGATTTATCTATATTTAAATATCCACAATTTCACCCAAAAGTTAGAGTAGATTTTATGGAAAAAGAAATAAACTATACAATTAAAAATGTAGATTTTATTTTGACTGATTCAAATTACACCAAACAAGAAGTAATTGATTTTTTGGGTTGGTCAGCAGATAAAATTGAAGCAGTACCATTAGCCGCACAAACAAATTTTAAACCATATTTAGAAGAACAAACACAAGCATTTTTAAATAAATTTGGTTTGAAACATGCAAATTATATTTTATGTTTAGCTACAGTAGAACCAAGAAAAAACATTGCTACTTTATTAGATGCATATGACAAATTACCAATAACTATTAAGCAAAACTATCCTTTAGTAATTGCTGGGGGTAAGGGTTGGAATAGTGAAGATTTACACGATAGAATAAGCAAATTAGAGCAAAAAGGTTGGTTAAAGTACTTAGGATATGTAGATGAGCAGAGTTTACCATTACTATTAAGCGGAGCTAAGCTTTTTGTGTTTCCTTCAGTTTATGAAGGATTTGGCTTACCACTTTTGGAAGCTATGGCTTGTAAAGTGCCTGTTATTGCTAGTAATGCAAGTTGCTTACCAGAAGTAGCAAATGGTGTTGCAACATTAGTTGATACTTATGATGTTGATGGGTTTACTAGTGCAATTATTGAATTAGTTGAAGATGAAATTTTATGCAAAGAGCGTGGGCTTAATGCACTTGAAATATCAAAAAACTACTCATGGCAAGCTACCATACAAAAAACTATAAATGCTTATAAAAAAGTGTAATAAATATGCAAAATAAACAAGACAAACTTCCACTATCAACATATTTATTATCTTTAGCCCAGACTATAAATTTAACCATGGCAGTTCTATCAGTTTCAATCGGTGCTGTGGTTGGTATAAAATTAGCTCCAAGTATAAAACTTAGTACAGTACCTTATGGCATACAGTTTTTAATGGTAATGCTATTTAGTTATTTAGCATCTAGCTTAATGAAAAAGAAAGGGCGTGCATTTACTTTTTATTTAGCTTGTATATTTTTATTCTGTGCTGGAATCATGGGATATTTAGCTGTTATTAAGCATAATTTTATATTTATGTGTATAGCCCATGCTTTGCTTGGTATTTACATATCTTGTGCTAATTTTTACAGATTTGCTGCGACAGATAACTTAAGCAATAATTTAAAATCAAAAGCAATTTCATTTGTAATATTTGGTGGTGTATTAGCAGGCATATTAGGACCTTTTTTAGCTCAAAATCTGAAAAATTTAGCAGGATATATAGAATTTTCTTTATGCTATGGAATTATGTCAGTTTTTGCTTTATTAAATATACTAGTAATATTTATTTGGCAAAGAATGCAGTCTAATGTACAAAAACAAAATATTACACCGCACAATATTAAGCATAATAATCACGAATTAGCAGTAGATGATGTAAAGTTTTCATTGCCAATTATTATCAGTGCTGTAATTACAAGTAGTATCGGCTATCTAGTCATGAATCTAATTATGATTCAATCTTCACTAGTCATGAAAAATATGTGTTCATTTAGTGAATCAAGTACTGCAATTCAAGCACATGTGCTTGCAATGTTTTTACCTTCATTTATTACGGGAAAATTAATTAATAAATTTGGTGTGTGGACAATTACACATTTAAGCTTTTTATTACTAGCGTTATCAAGTTTATGGGGTATATATTTTCTTGATTATAATAGTGTTTTTATTGAGTTAATAATTTTAGGTTTAGGTTGGAATTTTGGTTATGTCGCAGGTAGTAGCTTGCTTACTTTAGGTACACCAGAGGCAATAAAACACAAAGTACAAGGGATAAATGATAGTTTAATTGCATTCAGTGCAACAATAGGAGCATTTTCTCCATCATTTTTATATATCTCATTAGGTTGGAAAAGTACTCATATACTAATTACAGCTATATGTATTATTGTTTTTGTTGCTAATTTATTTATACATCATAAGGTAAAGAAAAATCATTTTTAA